>NZ_KQ970235.1:431086-460896 GCF_001579025.1 Streptococcus oralis | reverse complement strand
CCCAATTGCATCATCAGCGCAGCATCTGCTGGCGTTGCCACACCTCCAGCTGCAAAGTTAACAACTGGCAATTTTCCATGTTCATGAACGTATTGGACTAATTCTACAGGGACTTGCAAGTCCTTGGCAGCCACATAGAGCTCATCTTCACGTAGATTTTGAATACGGCGAATTTCTTGATTCATCATACGCATATGGCGAACAGCTTGAACAATGTCACCTGTCCCCGGTTCTCCTTTTGTGCGAATCATGGAAGCTCCTTCAGCGATACGACGCAAGGCTTCACCCAAGTCCTTAGCTCCGCAGACAAAAGGAACTTGGAATTCTTTCTTGTCCACATGGAAACGATCGTCTGCTGGAGACAGCACTTCACTCTCATCGATATAGTCAATCTCAATAGCCTCTAAAATCTGAGCTTCAACAAAATGCCCGATTCTGACCTTGGCCATCACTGGAATGCTGACCGCTTCTTGGATTTCCTTAATCATCTTTGGATCGCTCATACGGGAAACTCCACCAGCTGCACGAATATCAGCTGGAATCCGCTCCAAGGCCATAACAGCAGCCGCACCAGCTGCCTCTGCGATACGGGCCTGTTCAGGATTTTGTACATCCATAATAACTCCACCTTTGAGCATCTGTGCCAAGTTTTTATTTAGTTCATAACGATTTTCAGTCATTTCTTAATCCTCATCATTTGTATTGGTAGCTACCATTTCATTTTAAGCCAGATTAGAATGAAGTACAAGATAGAAAAACAATAATTGTCCGGGTACAGTAACATAAAAAACTATCTGACCTTAACCTAAGGCCAGATAGTTCATCAAATTTTATTTTTCAGCTGTAAGTGCAGCCATTGTGATGTAATTGTATGGTTTGTTGAAATGTGGCAAGAAGAATAGGTCTGTCAAAGCCAATTTATCAATGGTTACATGCTCTTGGATAGCAAGTGAGAACATGTGGATTCCCATGCTGATAGCAGAATCACGTGATACCATTTGAGCGCCAAGAATTTCGCGGCTGTCTTTGTCAAAAACAATCTTGATGGCAACTTCATGGTTATCATGCTTCATAAATTCTGGTTTTTGAAGATCGTTAAAACCTGTTTCAGTTGCGTTGTAGCCAGCAGCTTTAGCTTTTTCAAGAGTCAAACCAGTTGAAACCATGTGAAGACCGTAGATTGAGATACCGTTTGATCCTTGTACACCGATTCCTTCAAGTTCGTGTCCACAAGCGTTATAAGCACCAACGATACCAGTACGAACAGCGTTTGAAGCAAGCGCGATGTAGCTAGTGTCTTTACGAGCGTTGTCATAAACAGTCGCACAGTCACCAACAGCGTATACACCTGGGATAGATGTTTCTTGTTTCTTGTCTACAAGGAAGGCACCGTTACGGAAAAGTTCAATCTTACCATCAGCAAGAGCTGTGTTTGGACGGAAACCAACTGCAAGAACAACCATATCCACATCAAATGTTTCTTTGTCTGTTACCAAGCGTTCAACTTTACCATCACCTTGGATAGCTTTTACTGTTTGACCAAGTGCCAAGCGGATGTTGTTGTCTTCCAAGTTCTTCGCCATCATTTGTGTGAAATCTTTATCATAGTAGCCGTTCAAGACTGTGTCTACGATATCGACAAGCACCACTTCTTTTCCAAGACGCTCGAAAGCTTCAGCAAGTTCTACACCGATGTAACCACCACCAACAACGGCAATGCGCTCAAGGTGTTTGCTCTTGTCTTCAAGTTTTTCAATAACTTCTTCAGCGTTTTGGTACAATTTAACAAATTGTACATTTTCAAGAGTCGCTTTGAATTCGCGGTTGCCCTTAACGATTTCAACACCTTCGATTGGAGGCAAGATTGGAGTTGAACCAGTTGCAAAGATCAATTTATCATAAGACTCTTTGTGCTCTTTACCTTCAACTTCTGCAGTCACAACTTTGTTATCGTAGTCAATTGAAAGAACTGGTGAGTTCATGTAAACTTTAGCACCTTTTGCTTCCAATTTTTCTTTATCAGAGTAGAAGAGACCTTCTGGGCCATCAATTTGTTCCCCGATCCAAAGCGCCATTCCACAACCAAGGAATGAAATATTTGAGTTTTGGTCAAATACTACGATTTCGTTCTCATGTCCGAAGTTGTCCAACATCGTATTAATACAAGCTGTACCAGCGTGGTTAGCACCAACTACAACGATTTTACTCATAGAAAAATTCCTACCTTTAATTTTTGATTTACCTTTCTAGTATACCATTTACTGTTAGCGTTTACAAGGCATTTGCTCAGAATTCTCTTTTTTTCAGAAAAAAATACACTTAACATTGATAAATCCAATTTTTCTATCGTTTTCATATTAATTTCGAGCATATTTCTTGACTTTTTGTCAAAATTTATTTGTGAAAACGCTGACTTTATGATATGCTAGATACATGGAAAGAAAATGTAAGGGGTTTAATTTTTCTTTAACCAACTTATATTAAATGATTTCCTATAAAGAGAAAGGAGCTGGTAGCTTGCCTCTTCATTCACGTTCGGAACGACTAATGGGAACAACGATCACGATTTCATTAGTAGATGAGCGGGCAGAAATCCTACTTCAAGGAGCCTTTGATTTGCTCAAGGAGCTCGAATACCGCTTCAACGCCAACAGTCAAGAATCCGAACTGATGGAAATCAACTACCAGGCCGGGATCGCACCTGTTAAGGTTCATCCTGAGCTATTTGAACTGATTTCTCTTGGATTAGAACACAGCCTAGCTCCATCTAGCCATCTCAATATCAGTATTGGTCCCTTGATTCAAACCTGGCGAATCGGATTTGCAGATGCACGACTCCCAGAGCTAAACGAAATCGAAGCTGTCTTGCCTCTAGTTAACCCGTATTTTATCAAGTTGGATCCGACTAGCTCTACTGTCTTTTTAGAGAAGAAAGGAATGAAGCTTGATTTAGGTTGTTTAGCCAAGGGCTATAGTGCAGATAAGGTTGCCCAGTATTTAAAAGCGCACGGTGTCACTTCTGCCTTGATCAATCTCGGAGGAAATATCCTCACCATCGGGAACAATCAAGACAAAGAAGGGAAAGCCTGGCAGATTGGTATTCAAGATCCGCGAAATCCTCGTGGCAATCATCTCCTAACTATCCCTGCTTCTAACAAATCCGTTGTCACTTCAGGTATCTATGAACGTCACCTGACAGTGGATGGAAAAGACTATCACCATATCTTTGATAGTAAGACAGGATTCCCTGTCGAAACCGATCTTGCTAGCCTAACGATTATCTCAGATAAATCCGTCGATGGTGAGATATGGACAACACGCCTTTTCGGAGAACGAAGCACTTCTATCCTCTGGCAAGTCGAAAGTATAGATGGGATTGAAGCCATCCTCATCGACAAAGAGGGACGCTTTACTTGTTCTTCAGGCCTTCAAAATTGTATTATGTAAAAAGAGAAAGGAAATCTCATGCTAAAACTTATTGCCATTGTTGGAACGAACTCTAAACGTTCTACAAACCGCCAATTGCTCCAATACATGCAAAAACACTTTGCTGATAAAGCTGAAATTGAACTCGTTGAAATCAAGGATATCCCTGTTTTCAACAAACCAGCAGATAAGCAACTTCCAGCTGAAATTCTTGAGATTGCAGCTAAAATTGAAGAAGCTGATGGTGTGATTATCGGTACTCCTGAGTACGACCACTCTATCCCTGCAGTTTTGATGAGCGCTCTTGCTTGGCTATCTTACGGTATCTACCCACTTTTGAACAAACCAATCATGATCACTGGTGCTTCTTACGGTACACTTGGTTCATCTCGTGCCCAATTGCAACTTCGTCAAATCTTGAACGCTCCTGAAATCAAGGCAAATGTTTTACCAGATGAATTCTTGCTTTCTCACTCTCTTCAAGCATTTAACCCAAGTGGTGACTTGGTTGACCTTGACGTCATCAAGAAATTGGATGCCATCTTTGATGACTTCCGTATCTTTGTGAAGATTACTGAAAAATTGCGCAATGCGCAAGAATTGCTTCGCAAAGATGCAGAAGAATTTGACTGGGAAAATTTGTAAGATAGGAGACCGAAAGAATGAAATTTGTTGGACTTGTTGGATCAAACTACGATCAATCATATAACCGCAAACTCTTGGAATTTATTCGTCGCAATTTCAAATTCAAATTTGAATTAGAAGTTCTTGAAATTGACGAAGTTCCAATGTTTAACCAAGACGAAAAATGGGACGAAAGTTTCCAATTGCGTTTCTTGTATAACAAGATTACACGTGCTGATGGTGTCATTATCGCCACTCCTGAGCACAACCACACTATCTCAGCTTCACTCAAATCTGTACTTGAATGGCTTTCATACGAAGTTCATCCATTTGAAAACAAGCCTGTTATGATTGTGGGAGCATCATACTACGACCAAGGAACTTCACGTGCCCAAGTTCACCTTCGTAAGATCCTTGACGCTCCTGGTGTCAATGCCTACACACTTCCAGGTAATGAATTCCTTCTTGGTAAAGCCAAAGAAGCTTTTGATAACAATGGAAACATCACCAACGAAGGAACTGTTAAATTCCTTGAAACTTGCTTAGATAACTTTGTTAAATATGTAGGAGTCGTTTCGAAATTGAAAAAACCAAAACCAATCGAACCAGAAGACTTGGATTGTGGAAAACCAATTGCTACAACCATTACAGAAGTTGACCCTGACGATCCAGAATGGGTAGAAAAAGTTGCAGCAATCACTGGCGCTGTTTCTGGTGATACCTATGTCAAATTGGACCACGGTATCCTGACAGTTAACCAAATCGATATGTTCTTGAAAGCTATGCCATTTGAATTGACATACGCTGACGACAACAACCAATTCCTCTACTACAACAACGCTCACCAAGATCCAGACACCATGTTCGCTAAACGTGTACCACCTCAATCAGGTAGTCGTATGTCAACTGTTCATGGATCACTTCCACCAGCACGTATGAAGAACGTAGAGTGGGTTATCGGAACACTCCGCAACGGAAACCAAGAATACGTTCGTACAATCGTCCCAGGTTCACCTGCAGGTGTTATCAACACTCACAACTACCAAGCGATGTATTATCCTGACGGATCATACGCTGGTATCAATGAAATCGTCTTTAACTTCCAACCATGGCTTGACTGGTACCTAAAAGAAACGGGTCAACGTTTGGTAGGCGGTAGTGGGCCATTCGCTCCTGCTGCTGGAGGTCATGGAGACGCTGATGCTACTTCTGGTGCTTCTGATTCAGGTGATGCTGGAGGCCACGGTGGTGGTGCAGACGCTACTTCTGGTGCAAGCAACTAAGAAACCAAAAGGAGCCATTTGGCTCCTTCTTTTTTATTGCAACAGAAAAGGGGCTTGTAAATCATCCACAAACCCCTTTCGTTTTATGAGTTAGGATCATCTATACTACGGCCGTGCAAACCTTTTTCACGTTGTACCTGACGTAGTTTTTCTGGTGTGACGTCATTTCCTTCCTCGTCCACAATTTTTATTCCCTCGACGTGGTGACGAACAGAACGACGATAGCCTTCGATATACTCCTCACGAAGTTTAGCTTGTTCCACTTTTTCAGCAGAAGTTAAGCCTTCTGTCTTTTTCTTTTTGGCAAGCTCATTGATACGAGCGATTTTTTTAGGATCCATTTCTTCTCCTTTGTGATAAGATACAGTTCGTTTGACTGAGTTTATTTAGTATTGATTTGGTTAAAACGAGCGAGCTTAGCTGCTTTCTTGGTTAATTGCGACAAGATAGCCAAACGATTTTGTCGAACAGTCTGATCCTCAGCCATTACCATAGTATTTTCAAAGAAAGCATCAATAACTGGGCTAAGCGCAAAGAGTTGTTCTAATTGCTGACTTGCAGTTCCTGACAAAACGAGTGATTCTACTGCTTCTGCCAAGGCTTTCTCTTCTTCATTCTCAAAGAGAGCAGGATCAACAGTATCAGTTCCTTCGGCTTTTTCAGCCAAGTTGAAAGCACGTGATAGGGATTCGACAGACGATTTGAAATCTTCTTTCTTGCTTGCTTCGACAAGAGCACTCGCTGCTTCTAGCATATCCGCCACAACAAAGTTTGAACTTGCAAGAACTGCTTCCTTGATATCTTTTGGAGTAGAACCCATCATCTTATCAACACGAGCCTTGATAAAGTCCATAACCTCTGCTTTATTTTCATAAGTCAAGCTGTCGAATTTCAAAGCATAGAGGCTATCAATCAGCTCATCCATAGCAATATGCCAACCAAAGGCATCCAAGATACGAACCACACCTTGCGTCGCGCGACGAAGGGCATAAGGGTCATTAGAACCTGATGGAATCAAGCCTACTGAGAAGAAACTCAAAATCGTATCCAATTTGTCTGCAATGGCTAGAATGGCTCCAACCTTGCTCTCTGGAAGTTCGCCTTCGGCTGATGTAGGCATGTAGTGTTCACGAATAGCAGCCGCAACTGCTGGAGTTTCTCCTGCAAGAAGAGCATATTTCTCACCCATAATTCCTTGAAGTTCATCAAACTCACCAACCATACCCGTCAACAAGTCAAACTTGTAAATGGCTGCTGCACGGGCTAGGTCAACCGTTTCATCCACTGACAAACCAGCTTTTTCTGCCAAGAGAATGGCAATCTGACCAGTACGAATCATGTGTTCACGAAGAGAACCAATCTTCTCGTGGAAGGTGACGTTGTTTAATTTTTCAACAAGGTCTGATATAACCAATTTTTGGTCTTCACGCCAGAAAAATTCCCCATCCTCCAAGCGGGCTACCAAGACTTTTTCATTTCCTTTGATAACATTTTCCAAATGCTCTGCGTTTCCGTTACGGACTGAAATGAAGTTTGGCAAGAGTTTACCATCTTGATCACGAACAACGAAGTAGCGTTGGTGTTCCTTCATCGAAGTCACCAAGACTTCTTCTGGAACTTCAAGGTATTTGGCATCAAAACTTCCCATAAAGGCAGTTGGGTATTCAACCAAGTTCAAGACTTCATTCAACAAGTCAGCATCAATTTCGATACGTACACCATGTTTTGCCTCTATTTCCTTGATTTGATCAACAATCATTTGCTCACGTTCACGAGGATCCGCGATTACAAACTGCTTACGAAGGTCTTCTTCATAGCTCAATGCTGACTGAATCTTGGTTTCTTGTCCTAAGAAACGATGACCGCGACTCACACGATCGCCCTTGATATCAAGGAAATCCAAATCAAATTCTTGCTCGTCCAAGAGAACTGTCAAAGTGTGTACAGGGCGGATGTATTCAAAGGTGTTGTTAGCCCAGTGCATACTGACAGGGAAAGTCAGTGACTTCAAGACGTCTACAACACCTGGAACAATGGCTTCAACTGGTTGCCCCACTTCTTCCTTGGTAACATAGACATATTCTTCACCCTTGATTTCACGGAATTCAATATCTTCAACTGTCAAGCCTTTTCCACGGACAAATCCTTGAGCTGCTTTGGTGAAGTTTCCATCACTATCCAAGGCGATTTTCTTTGCTGGCCCCTTGAAATCTTCTGTCAAATCAGACTGTTTGTCTGCAAGACCAGTCACACGAACAGCCAAACGGCGTGGTGTTGAGAAGGTTTGAATGGCTTCAAAAGATAGGCGGTTTTCCTTGAGGAAGGCTGCCATTTTTTCACCTAGTTGTTTTTCGCTTGGAGTTACTACGTAGGCTGGTAACTCTTCAAGACCGAGTTCTACTAATAAGTTTTTTGTCATGTTTTTTCCTTTACATCTTCTTCAATCTTTTTTGATATGCCCCTTAGGTACTGGGGACGTCGCTAACTAACTTTTGTGAGTCTGTAAGGAAATCTTATACCAAATAAACTAAGATTTCCAACAGTCTCATCAAAGTGGATTTAGCTGACTGATTTTTGAACCCAAGGTTTCAAAAATCCCCACATAACAGTACGGCGGTGCATATCCCTCTAGCAAGTCTTCGACTTGCCTTTAACGATTTTAGAGCACAGTATTACTTACTATTCTGCGTCTTCTGCTAGGAGTTTAGCTCGTGTTGCTTCATCTAAAAGTGGGTAGCCTAGGCGTTTGCGTTCTGCAACAAAGGTTTTAGCTACGACACGGGCTAAGTTACGGATACGGGCGATATAGCCTGCGCGCTCTGTTACAGATACGGCACCACGCGCATCAAGCAGATTAAAGGTGTGTGAACATTTGAGAACATAGTCATAGGCAGGGTGAACCAAGCCTTCTTCCAAGGCACGACCAGCTTCCTTTTCAAACTTATCAAAGTTTTCCAGCAACATCTCTTGGTCAGAAATTTCAAATGAATATTTTGAATGCTCATACTCAGGCTGGATGAAGATTTCTCCGTATTTAACACCATCAGCCCACTCGATATCATAGACAGAATCAACTTCTTGAATGTAAGAAGCCAAGCGTTCTAAACCATAGGTAACTTCCGCAGTCACAGGGCCAGTTGCCAATCCACCAACTTGTTGGAAATAAGTGAACTGAGTGATTTCCATCCCATCAAGCCAAACTTCCCAACCAAGACCAGCCGAACCAGTAGATGGGTTTTCCCAGTTGTCCTCAACAAAACGAATATCGTGTTCCAAAGGATTGATACCCAATTTTTCCAAAGACTCAAGGTAAAGTTCCTGGATATTTGATGGAGAAGGCTTCATGACCACTTGGAATTGGTGGTGTTGGTATAGGCGGTTAGGGTTTTCCCCGTAACGACCGTCAGCAGGACGACGTGATGGCTCTACATAAGCCGCATTCCATGGCTCAGGTCCGATAGCGCGAAGGAAAGTGTAAGGACTCATTGTTCCCGCACCTTTTTCATTATCATAAGCCTGCATAAGCATACAACCTTGGTCATTCCAAAATTGTTGCAAAGTAAGGATGATTTCTTGGAAAGTCAATTTTTTAGACATTGTTTACTCCTTTTTATAAATTCTTGTGACTTTGGATACAAAAAGAACCGAATTTCAACACCCAAGCCTTGCGACTAGGGGCGTCAGAAACGCGGTTCCACCCTAATTTATTACTTCATTGTTTTTTAAAATACGACAGAAAGCGCCAGTTTCTTACCTTGTCCTACTTGGCTCCCACTATCCCAAGCTCGCTTGAAGAACGCCATAAGACTTTCTTTCCTAGCTAATATTATAGCAGATTTTCTAGCTAGTGTAAACCAAAAATGAGTCTGAAAACAAAGTTCCAGACTCATTTAATAGTAAAGCTTCAGAAACTCCTGTTTAAGGATGTCTTCTTGCTTTTGGTTTTTTGCCATGCAGATTTCTCTTGGCTTGTTTCAATGCTGTAATGGCATCTTTTACATCTTCTTGGCTCGCTCCTGGATCATTTAAGAGTTCCTGAGCTTCTTTAAAGGCTAAAAGATAAGCTGCTTTTTCTTTCTTGTCAGCATAGATAAATCTCGCATTCTTTTCTTGGAAAAGGCGTTCATCTTTGACCAGTTTCTTTAGACTAGAGAAGTCTGTAGCTTTGCCATTCAATTTACTTTTAGCTGTTGCTAGGGCAATGAGAGATTGGTCAATTTGATCCTGTTTGACTTTAGGATCTACAGCTAGTAAGGCAATTTCTTGGAAGGCACGATCATAAGCTCGACGTACTTTTTCCTTGGCATTAGCATATCGTCCAGTTTTAGTCGTTGCATAGTAAGCTTTCATAGCTTCTTTCAAGGCTGCCACGTTCGAATCCTTTCCATCCAAAGCCTTACCAGCAGCTTCAAGACTAGCGAGAATGCCATCAATCAATTCTTGCTTCAACTTGCTTGACAAGGCTGACTGTGCCACTTGGAAAGCTCGGTCATAAGCTTTTCTCTTATCTGCACTACTATTAAAGTAGCGAGACGTTTCTACCAGTTCTTTTTGTTGATTTACCGCAGCAAGCAAGGCCAACTTAGACACGACAGATAGACGCAAAGCATTATTTCGACCTGGCTGAACGAATAATGAAACGAGATCTTCAAGGAGTTCATATCCAGTTGGCAAGGTGACTTGTACAGTATAGCGGCCTGTAGCAACTTTCTTACCAAAGGCGTATTGACCGTATTTTTCAGCAGGAAGAGTGATACTTGTCCCATCTTCTCCTTTCAGAACTACTGTAGTTGTCTTTGGAACGGCTTGATTGAAGGAAACAGATACTGGTGCATATTCTAAGAGATTTGCTAGGAAGGTAATGGTTTGGAAACTATTTTCTTCCGTCAGGTCAAACTCTTGGGATAAGGCACTGATAAATTTCAATTCTGTTCGGTCATAACTGAAAATTTCTGCTGTATAATGACCAAACTGTAAGAAATGAATCGCTTTTGTCTTGTCAACATCAACATATTGTCCCTTGCTATTTTTGATTCGATAGACGTAGAGGGTATCAATATCCTGGTTTGTTTTTGCATCCTTCAAGGCAATTTTCACTCGACCACTATTTTGATCGCGGACAAGTTCAGCAAGTGAGATATAATCTACATTTCCTGCATAGTCCTCAACAAGATAGTAAATATTAGCCTTGTCAACATCCTTAGGAAGTGTATAACTACCGTCAGCATTGGCCTTAATCAGATGGGTGTTCTCAAGCGCACGAGTTCCAGACTGGTCTTTCCCAGTTAGAACCATGGTCCCTTTCTGGTCAAATGGTGTGATATAGAAGACTTTTTCTGAAAGAATACCACCTTGACCAACATCTTTTGGTTTACGAGCTACGAATTCTTGGTTTCCATCTTTAAAGCGAATATAACCGCTCGTGATGACTGGTTTTTGAGTATCAATTTGAATTTTAAAGGTTGTGTATTGTTCTTTGGTACCTGGAACGTCTGGTGTATAACTGATAACATAGTCATATAAACCATCTGCAACGGTATTGCCATCAAAATCCTGACCTCTCCAAGCAGTATTATCTAGAATATAGCTTTTCAGATTTCTACTGTCTCCATCAAAATAATTCTTACGCAGATCCTTTGCATCTCCCTCCCAAATAGGATGTTCATGTGTGGTATCCGTAGCCGCATAAACTGTAGCCCTAAGATTTACAAGATTTCTCAAAGCAACCGTTTTGTATTCAACCAGGTCTTTGTTTCCATCATCGTTTGGAGAAATAGCAATACGGACATTCCCTTTTTCGTCCAACTGAAGAACATGCTTACCTTCAGCATTTTGTTCGATTCCAAGAACGGTAATTCGTCGTCCTTGGCGTTGACCTTGAGAAACTAGAAGGTCATTTTGCAAGGTTGCGAGATAGGTGGCATCATTAGAGTAGTTAACGGCAGGATTTTCCTTGTCTACTTCCGTGTAAAATCCATTTTTCCCTTCTCGGACAAGATTGTAAATTGGTTTTTCGACAGCAGGGAGATTTTGGAATTCTCCTCGGAAGCCCATAAATGCAAGACTCACAACATCC
Source organism: Streptococcus oralis (assembly GCF_001579025.1). Classification (GTDB taxonomy): domain Bacteria; phylum Bacillota; class Bacilli; order Lactobacillales; family Streptococcaceae; genus Streptococcus; species Streptococcus oralis_X. The sequence goes on along the minus strand of NZ_KQ970235.1, from coordinate 449,487 downwards.
CCATCATCTGCTGGATCTACAAATCGAACAAACCCTTCAAGGAAATAGCCATTTGGCATTTGTTTGCTGAGTTCAGCAGCAAATTTTCGAGCATCAACTTTAACAGTGACTGTTTGACTGCTGTGGGCTTTGACCGTCACTTCAGGCCAGACTGTCTCCGTTAGTTTTCGAGGTCGAAGGGTGAATTTTCCATCTTGGACCTCGTCTGTATTGGTATTCACTACCATCTTGAGAGTACGGTCAGTATCTGAAATATTGTGTACAGTGACCTTGAAAGTAAATTGGTCTCCAACATTTCCTAAAGTTACACTTGGATAACCATTTTCACCCGTTACATAGAGGTCTGTTGACACTGCAGCAGCTGTATCCACAATACCAGAACCTTGCTGACGAGGAGAGGTATAAGTGCCTGTGTCCTTATTAACATGTGGTTTTGCAGTTGACATGATCAAGGCCTTGACAGTCTCTGATACTTGCTCAGGAGTCAATTCTGGATGGTGTTTTTGAAGGTATTCCTTAACCAAAACTGCAACACCCGTAACGTGAGGAGCCGCCATACTGGTTCCGCTGATACTACCATAGGTATTGTCATTAAAGGATGAGTAGATATTGCCACCAGGAGCTGTCACGTCTGGTTTCAATTGTCCATCGGTAGTCACTCCCCAACTTGAAAAGTCAGATAGCTGATTGGCTACATCAGAAGGACGATTATCCATCTTACCATTAAAAACAATCTTGTAGTTTCCTGATTTTAAGGCTTCACCATACTGTTTAGAAATAAATACAGAAGGAATTTTCTTTGCTTCATCGTCAATAGACATATTGATGTTTGCACCTTCTACATTATTGTAGATCAAAGCACCAACTGCACCGTGTTTTCGTGCATTTTTGATCTTCTCTGAAAAATTCATAGCTCCACGCTGAATGAGGGCAAGTTTCCCAGTTAAATCCAACTTCGCAAAGTCTTCTTCACGACCTAAGCCTGCTTCGACGTATTCGTACTCTTTTCCTTTTTCAAAGTCCTTATCTGCTTCAGGTTGATTATAATCAAATTTTCCGTTATGAAGGCCGGCATTTCCCTCTAGACCTTTAACTTCAAAAACGGCTGTTGTCAATGTTTTATTGTTGACAGAAGCAACTGAAATTGAGTCTTCAACAGTGGATGGATTTCCAACCAAGCCATAGTCTGGGTTTTCGGCTAGCGGTTTTGAATAACCATTTCCGAATGTATTGCTATTTCCTGCTGAGATAAGAACAGATACTCCCTTGGCACGAGCCCGTTTGATGGCATCCACAATATCAGAACCAGCATCCACCATAGAACCTGTGCTAGATCCCAAACTCATATTAATGGCATCTGCTCCCAGGGCAACTGCGTCATCAATCGCCTTTACATAAAGGGCTGAACTGGTCGTTTTTTGGCGATCTGAAAAGACACGCATAAACATGACTTGGGCTTCTGGCGCAACACCATAGACCTTTTCACCATTTGGTGCTTCTTTATCAGGGTTTCCAGCCGCAATCCCTGTTACGTGCATCCCATGAGAAGTTCTTTCAGCTTCTTTGATCTTATCTGTTCCGTCAAAGTAGTCATAGGCATAGACAACCTTATCGCTATACCATTTACCGTAGTCGATTCCAGCAGCCTTTTTAGCTGCTTCGATGGCTTCCTTGTTTTTAAATTTCGCTTTTGACGGTTCCGAAATTCGAAGAACCTCATGATTCAAATCAAGCCCAGAGTCAATTATGGCAACAACGGTCCCTGTCCCCTTGTAACCAGCCTTCCAAGTTTTTGGTACTGTGATGATATCATTACTTGAAAGACTATTGGGTTTTGCAGACTCAGTTTTTTCTAGTTCTTTTTCAGTAGTTGCTGTTTCTCCAGTAGTTTTAGGAGCTGTCGTTGCTGGAGCCTCTTTTTTCTCCAACTCAGAAGCCTTCTCAGTGGCAGGCGCTGTAGTCGTATCGACTGTTGTTTCTTTTTGGACGACGCCTTGATTTTCTTCATTTGCAACTGCTCTATCTTTTCCAGATTCTTGAGCTTCAGCAGTTTTATCAACAGGAGCTTCTATCTTAGCATCTTGTTTACTAGCATCCTCTTTAGAAGTTTCAACTTCTTGTTTCTCTCCAACTACTGGTGCAATCCCATTAGTATTGGTTTGGTCAGTCGCAGAGTTTGAGTGTTTATCGTCTTTTAGCTCTGTCTTAATTTCCTGAGTTTGAGCTTGATTTTCACCTGTACTCTGCTCATTGGCACTGACTTGACTTGCTCCAAAAACCAATGCAGTTCCCAATAAAACTGAAGCAAGACCAAATTTGTATTTCCGTAATGAAAAACGTTGTCGTCTATTCATAAATAATCTCCTTTTTATTTAAAGTATACCTATTATAACGCAAATAATCATAAATTTTCATAAAAATCTGAATTGTCACAAAAATGTAATATTTACGTATGTATTTTGCTTATTTAATTTTATCATTCGTGTTATTTGCTCTATCAAACCAAAGTTTTTTAAATTCGTTCCTATATTTCAATCCATAAAATTATTTCATTATACAAACAATTTAGATTTTTTATACATAAAAAGACTAGGATTTAAAATTCCTAGTCTTTGTTATTTCGGTATAAATAGATTTCACAAACTAAAAATCCATCTCATCCACACGAGGTGCGCCCGAAGTCACTGAAATTGTCTTTAAGACTTCTCGCTCGTCTTTGCTGAGTTCAATTCCAAAACAGTCAAGATTGCTCTGGATGCGAGAGGCTGTCACGGACTTAGGTAGGGGTAAAAATCCTTCTGCCAAACTCCAAGCCAAGGCAATTTGAGCCACTGTTTTCCCATGCTTCGCAGCAATTTTTTGGACTTCTTTCTGTTCAAACAACTCCCCTTGCCCAAATGGTCCCCATGCCTCTAGAAGAATGCCTTTCTCTTTACAGTAGTCAACCACTTCCTCTTGATAAACTCCTGGTGCCAAGCGCACCTGATTGACCGCCGGGATGATTCTTGCTGTCTCAAGCAAGGCATCCAAATGATGGGGAAGGAAATTACTAACGCCGATAGCACGGATTTTTCCTTCTTGGTAAAGGTCCTCCATCGCTCTCCAGACATCGGCATTGCGAGTTTTCCATTCGTTATTTTCTCTTAAAGGTTTCGGATTTGGCCAATGGATAAGGTACAAATCTAGATAATCCAATCCCAGTTTTTCCATTGATTCTTCAAATGCTTGGCGTGCTTCATCATAGCTGTGATTGGTATTCCAGAGTTTAGTCGTTACAAAGATTTCTTGTCGTGGAATACCGCTATCTCGAATAGCACGACCAACACTTTCCTCATTTTTATAGATAGCTGCAGTATCGATATGACGATAGCCGGTCTTTAAGGCTTCTAAAACGGCTTGGTAGGCTACCTCTCCATTTTCAGCTTTCCATGTTCCAAATCCTAGTACAGGAATTGAAACTCCATTATTAAGTGTGTAAGATTTCATCGTTTTTCCTTTCTATGTGAAGAAAATCTAAAGAAACAAAATCCTGATTATCAGAACACTTGCTCCTTTAGATTTTAACAATTATTGATCACGATCATAATAGATCTCGTGAGCCTTCAAGCGAGAATTGAGCAATTCAGGAACGGTCACAAATGTATACCCTTCACCCTTTAAATACTCAATAACACTTGGTAGAGAATTAACAGAAGGACCATGGATATCATGCATGAGGATGATGGAACCATTGCGAACCTGACGTTGAATCTCTGTCAAAATGGCTGTCTCATTTTTACTCTTCCAGTCCAAACTATCCACATCCCACATGATGAAGCTTAAATCAAGGCCATTTCGAATATCATCAGTGATAGCACCATAAGGTGGGCGCATCAGTTTAGAGCTTGATCCTAAAACTTGAGTTAACAAATCTTCTGTATCAGTGATTTGCTTTTTAGCATCTTCAAGCGAAAGTTGTGAAAGAACGGGATGACTCCAGCTGTGGTTTCCTACAACATGACCTTCTGATTTCATTCGTTTTAGAAGATTTTCATTACCTGCAATGTTTTTACCAAGTACAAAGAAGGTTGCTTTTACACCATATTTAGCTAAAGTATCCAAAGCCTGTGTGGTTGTAGTTGGATTTGGACCATCGTCAAAGGTCAAGGCTACAACCTTTTTATTTTTCTTAGCAAAGTATGCTTGGTAAAGTTCAGCATCCTTTTCTAATAGATAAGAAGACTCAATGACATCAAAGAAACTGGATATTGGTAAAGCAATTTCCTCAACAGTCTCTCCAGCATTAGCAGGATAAAGGATGATTTGACTATCCTTATAATCAAAGCTCCAAGATGTCAATTCTTGGTCTGTGAAGCTCTTTATAACTTGATCAATTTTTTCCTGGTCAAGTTTCTTATCTTCTAGAGTTGATTTGATTTGAGTCAGTAAGAGTTCCTTAGCCTTGCTTGCATCTTTGAAAAGTCTACTGAGGTCAAAATCTTTCCCATCTTCAGTCAAGAAAATTTTCCCTAAGGAAGTCTTTTCTTTTTCTTCAACCTTTAATGCAGACAAATCATAGACTTGCTTGCTGATATTTCGAGAAACAACTCCCTTTAAGACTGGATCCAACTGCTCGGTATAATAAAAGACCAAATCCTCTTTATCTTCCAGCTTTTCTTTGATATCCTGGTTGATTTTTTCTCTAACAGACGCAATGACTTCCTCTCCTTGCAGAGGGTAGTAGGCAATCACCTCAGCTTGACCTTTTCGAAAATGGTCCTTCTGACTACCTGAGTTGAATTGCTGGTCCTTTTCGCTTTTTAGCGCTTCAATTTTTTGTTCGTAAGATTGCTTTTGTAGTAGCTTATAACCAATAGCACTCCCTAATAGAATCGTAGCAACTCCTAAGATTCCAACAAGGGAAAGCAATAGCCTTCTCGTTTTATCGTGAGAAACACGTTTCGCTCTATTTTTTTTCATATTTCCATCATATCAAATCGAGGCTATTATTTCAATGATAAACAGGGATTCTGTTTTTTTTTAGGAAAAGAAAAAAGCTTAGAAATCTTCTAAGCTTCTATTTTTAAAAACGAATCGCTTCACGTGTTTTCTCATATGAAGTTACAAAACGGTTTGTAACTCCTGGTTCAGCAACTTCCAAGGCTTGTGAAATTTTTTCAAATGATGCCTGATAGTCAAACTCTTTTTCAAAAATTTCAAGCGCTTCGTTGAAGGCCTCTTGGATACGCTCATCGAATGAACGGTAACGGTTTGAGTATTGCAAGAGTTGCTCAGTCAAGGTTGCATATTGAACGATATTATAGGTTTCTGTTTCAAGTGCTTCCATATCATTTGTTGCAATTTCAAGAACGCGTTTAACCGATTCAATATTCACTTGTGGTTGTTCTAACTCTGCCATCAGATCTTCTGTGTTATGACTTGCAGTAAAGAAAAGTTTCAAGAAACTTTGAGGAATACCTGGCAAGTTTCTCTTCTCCATGTAACGTTTGATAGTATGCAAACGGTTCACATAGACATTTGCTTTTTGGCGAGCATTGAGGTCGTCTTTTTCAATTTGCGCAAGTCGTTCGCTAACAGAGATTTGCTCATCCTCTATATCCTTGAGGTTGCTTTGAAGCATTTCCAACTGTTCTTCAAGAGCAGAGTAGGCTTGTGTTGACTCACCTTGATCCTCTGTCACCTCCATGATTGCCGTATCAAGTGCAGCCAATTCTGCTTGAAGACGACGAACATGATTGCCATCACTTTCAGGAAGAAGGTAGGTTTTAGTCAAGCGTTCAAGGTCTTGAACAAGCACCTGATTATTTTCTTTCAAGTGGTTGAGATAAGTTGGTAATGTCGAAAGAAGACTTTCAACTACTTTTTGAGCTGCAATTTCACGAGTGAAGATATCATAAAGCGCATTGATTTCTTCTTGGATGCGATTATTTTCATACTCTGCATTGTCCAATTCCAACTGACGAATATTTTCTTGATTATTTTTCAGAGATTCATGCAAAAGTTGGAAACGAGACTCAATATCTGTTTCTGTAAAGTGGTAGTTGGCATCCAACAGCTTGCGATAGCCTTCTTCCAAATCTGCCAATTGTTCTGGCAGTTCTTTTGTCAAGGTTTCAACAAGAGCTGGAATTCGCTCAACGATGTGTGTCAAAGCGAGAATATGATTTTCAGTTGAATCAAGAATTGCTGCGGCTTCAACCGGGTCACCTGATGAATTTAGGGTAACAAATTGAGAGAATTCAGATTGGATGTTTTCCAATTGTTTCTCAATCTCAGGAAGGGCCTTACCATATTTCTCTGAATCTTCTGCAACAGTATGTTGAAGGGATTCAAACAAGTCCAAAGCATGAAGGACACGGCCACTATTCTTAGATTCTTGTTTTTCAAGTTCAGAAAGGGCATTGCGAATAGCTGCAATATCTTCTTCAATCAAGCCAATTTGGCTTTCAATTTGATCAATCTTGTGAGCAGCTTTGAAAAAACGGAAAGAATTATTGTAGCTTTCAGCTTCAAAGAGGTGATTTTCAATATCAGCAAATGAATTCAGAGATAAATCAACCCATTTTTGGTTCCATTCACGGAAGGTCACCTGACTTTGACCAATCAAGTGCATGTTTTTAACGGCTTCAACCTCATCATTTACAGGAAGGTTGTAGAGTTCTTCTTTTCTTTCTTCAAGGGCCGTTAATCTGCTTACATTACGCTTACGTAAAAAGATAGCTGTTACATAAGCTAAGATCAGAATGACTGCAATCGCAACCATTAGATAAATTAGTTGTCCATTAGACATATCAAACTCCTTTTATACTAGAAACAATCGTAATGATTATATCATATTTTTTAAACCAAGGGAACTATTTCCCACATTTTTTAGACGTCAAGTGTACTGTAAACAGCGTTTTCTTCGATAAATTCGCGACGAGGTTCTACTCGATCCCCCATCAACATATCAAAGATTTTATCTGCTTCGGCAGCATCATCTACCGAAACACGCGCCATCAAGCGATGTTCAGGATCCATGGTTGTTTCCCACAATTGGTGGTCATCCATTTCTCCCAAACCTTTATAACGTTGGATGGTTGGTTTTGAACGCCCTTCACTATGACGTGCTAAGGCTTCTTGGAGTTTAATTTCTTGATCTGCACCAGGTTGAATGTATTCTTTGATCTCACTTCCCACTTTAACCCCATAAATCGGTGGTTGGGCAATATAGACATAACCAGCCTCTAAGATTGGTTTCATGTAGCGGTAAATCAAGGTTAGCAGGAGAGTTCGAATGTGGGCTCCATCAACATCGGCATCAGTCATCAAAACGAGTTTTTGGTAACGAGCCTTAGTGACATCAAATTCTGCACCAAATCCTGTTCCCATGGCTGTGAAAAGACTTCGAATTTCTTCGTTTGCAAGGATTTTATCCATGCTAGCTTTTTCAACGTTCAAGATCTTACCACGAATTGGAAGGATAGCCTGGAACTCACGGTTACGACCAGATTTGGCTGATCCACCAGCTGAGTCTCCTTCGACGATGAAGAGTTCGGTTTCAGCTGGGTTGTTCGAAGAACAGTCTGCTAGTTTTCCAGGAAGATTGGAAATTTCCAAACCAGATTTCTTGCGTGTGACTTCACGCGCACGCTTGGCAGCTACACGAGCCTTGGCAGCCAAGATCCCTTTTTCCACGATACGCTTGGCGATCTGTGGATTTTCCATAAGGAAATCAGAGAAGGCATCGCTGAAGAGGCGATTGGTAATCTTGACTACTTCACTATTCCCCAGTTTGGTCTTGGTTTGTCCTTCAAACTGCGGATTTGGATGCTTAACTGAGATAACTGCTGTCAAACCTTCACGGACATCTTCTCCTGTTAGGTTATCTTCATTGTCTTTTAGTAGCTTATTCTTGCGGGCATAATCATTGATAACACGCGTCAGAGCTGTACGGAAACCTTGCTCATGTGTTCCACCTTCATGGGTGTGAATGTTATTGGCGAAACTCATAACGTTTTCGTGGTAACCGGTTGTGTACTGCATGGCTACTTCAACTGTGATATCATCCATCTCACCGTCTGTGTAGATTGGTGTATCAAAGATCACATCCTTGTTCTCGTTGATATATTCAACGTAGCTAGCAATCCCACCCTCATAGTGGTAATGTTTAGTCTGTTCGAGACCTTCACGCCTATCTGTGATGGAGATTCGAAGGCCTCGATTCAAAAAGGCTAGTTCTTGAATACGTTTGTTTAATTTTTCAAAGTCAAAAGTTGTTGTTTCTGTAAAAATCTCTGGATCTGGTGTGAAGTGAACTGTTGTTCCCGTTTTATCCGTATCTCCAACCACCTCAAGATCAGCAACAACATGACCACGACGGTATTCTTGGTAATGAATCTTACCATTTTTGTGGACATGAACATCTAGTTGCGTTGAAAGAGCGTTTACTACTGATGAACCTACACCGTGCAATCCACCTGAAACCTTGTAACCGCCACCGCCGAATTTTCCTCCAGCGTGAAGAACTGTAAAGACGGTCTCAACAGCGGGACGTCCTGTCTTTTCCTGAATATCAACAGGAATTCCACGCCCATCATCCACTACGGTGATGGAGTTATCTGGCTCTATAAAGACTTGGATGTGACTGGCAAATCCAGCTAGGGCTTCGTCAATTGAGTTATCAACGATTTCCCATACTAGATGGTGAAGACCTTCTTTTGAAGTCGATCCAATATACATACCTGGACGCATACGAACAGCTTCAAGTCCCTCCAAAACTTGAATTTGACTGGCATCATAATCCTGTGCCTGTTGATTTTTGATTTCTTCTGTCATTTTTTCCCTTTTCTTACATGTCTATTGCTTGTCTCAATGTCGCAACGTTATTAAAAAGATAGGCATCTAAGCCAGCAGCTTTACCTGCTTCTACATCAATATTTCTGTCACCAATGACTAAACCAGATGTAATATGATATTTATCACGTAAATAAATCATGGACTCAGGATCTGGTTTCCGTTTAAAGCCAGAACTGGCAGTCACCACCTCGGTGAAGTAGTTCGCTATCTGGGTCTTAGCAAGAAGTTCTAGTACTTGGTCATTTCGATGAGAAACCAAGAAATGGCGGCCACCCTTGTCCGAAATGTCTTTGAGTAATTCTGGAATTCCCTCAAACAAAACTGGATGTTCTAGCTCACGCGCTTCATTTTCTTTGTAGTTCTCTAAAAAACCCTCGATATCTGGTGCAAACTTCTCGATGGCAAAAGCTGTCGAAACCTTCAAGGCTTCGTAGACACAGTCGTGTTCTTGCTCTATTCCATATTGGGCTAAGGTTTCTACAAAGGCTGCTGTAGAAGTCTCATAATTATCCAATAGGGTACCACCTAAATCCCATATATAGTCGTGATATTTCATACCCTTCATTATACCATTTTTTTATGAAAAAAGCGATGATTTCCTAGATTTTTCCAAGTAAAAAACGAGAGCCAAACTCTCGTCTTACTGTTGATTTCCAAAGACATCTCGATAGAGCATGCCGTCTCGTAAACTTTCAGCATCTCCTCCCAATTGCTCTACCAATTCATAGGCAAATGCAAGGGCAGTTGACGGTCCTCGGCTAGTTATTAGGTTACCATCTACAACCACCGTTTGCTTTTGATAAATTCCGTCAGTAATTTGCTCCTTAACTCCGTCATAACAAGTAAAGTGCTTGTCTTTCAGGACACCTGCTTGATGAAGGGCGATTGGGGCTGCACAGATAGCTGCAATTTTCTTTCCAGCTTGGTCAAAGGCTTTAATCTCAGAAATGAGGGCTGGATTATCCCGTAGGTGAGCTGATCCTGGCATGCCACCTGGAAGAACTACCAAGTCATAGTCAGACAAATCGTCATCAAAAATACGGTCGGCTTTTACCTGAATGCCATGTGATCCTGTCACCTGCTCTTCAAATCCTACCATATCACAAGAAATGTTTGCTCGACGCAAGACATCAACTACTGTCAAGGCTTCAATTTCTTCAAAACCCTGGGCTAAGATAACTGCTACTTTTGCCATAGTGGCCTCCTTATTTGATTTGTTTTAGGACGACTTTTTTTCGTTTGAATGGAACTTTTCCACTTTTCTCCTCTGCTAGATTGGTCTGGTAACTCATAGACAAGAGGAGACCGACACCGATGAGGTTACTAATAATTGCGGATCCCCCTTGAGAGATGAAAGGCAGAGGAATCCCTGTCAAAGGAAGTAAGCCTGTCACGGCACCGATATTTTCAAAGATATGGAAGAGCAACATCATGATAAATCCAGTCGAAATATAGGTGTAGAACTGGTTATTTGACCTGAGCGTAATCTTCAACATCCGATAAATAAGAAGCAAGTACAGGGCAACCACAAAGACTGAACCAATAAAGCCAAAGTCTTCTGCAATTACGGTGAAAATCATATCACTCTCGCGTACTGGAATGAGGAGATTGGACACATTGAAACCTTGTCCAAACAAGCCACCACTTCCAATCGCAATTTGTCCCTGCGCCTGTTGGTAAGTCGTTGTTTGCGCGAAGTCAAAGGGATTGAGCCAAGCCAAAATGCGGTTGATCTGGTAAGTTGGCATCCCAATCTGATGCAAGAAGGCACGTCCATCCTTGCTTATAAAGATGGCCATGAAGCCTGCAACAGCAGTCACTCCTGTCGCAAAAACAGGAATGATAATCTTCCACGAAACACCTGAAAGGAGAACCATACCGGAAAAAATAGCTACAAAGACCAAGGCAGTCCCCAAGTCACTTTGTAGGGCTAAGAGGATCAAGACTGGGATGGTAAAAGCAATCATCCAACCAATCAATAGGAAATCCAAGGGAATAGTCCGTCGCCATTCCTTGTGTTTTTGAGTGAATTGTACGATGACTCGAGCCAACATCAAGATATAGGAAATCTTCATGAACTCCGAAGGCTGAAAAAGTGTCGTTCCGCCAATTGATACCCAGTTCTTGGCACCCGTTGACGCTACAAGATTTGGATTGTAGAAAACAAGTGGGAGGACCATCAAAGCTAGCCCTAAGCCATAAAGATAAGGAGTCACCTTCCATAAAAACTCGGTATTAAAGAACATGACCACAAAACCAATGACAAGCCCCAAGGAAATCCAAGCGATTTGCTGACCTAGAATTGGTAATACATTATTTGGATAGTCATGACTAACTGCTATATAAATGGCCACTACTCCAATCACCAGTAAACAAAACACTGGTAGGAGGAGGCTATAATCGACTCGAGAGTCGAGTGAACGTTTCATATTTTTTACCTTTTCTCTTTCTGGGATTTTTCTTTCATTCTATTGCGACGAGATTGGAGAAAATCAGCTACAGCAGGCTCTAGCTGTTCTCTAGAAAGAACCTGAACATCCCTTTCTTTTGACAAGGTCTGAGCGATTTGTTTGCCGTAACGCTTGCTGACAACACGACTGTCTAAGATTACAGCAATCGAACCTTGGTCAGATCGTCTAACAGTACGACCAAGGGCTTGCTTTAACCGAATGATCGCCATCGGTAACTGATAATCATAGAAAGGATTTTTCCCTTCTTGACGCAGTTCTTGGTTTAATTTCTTGGTTAACGGTTCATGGGGATTTTGGAAAGGCAATCTCGGAATCACTTGGATCACGCAAGGATGGGTTGAAAAATCAACTCCTTCCCAGAAACTACCTGTTCCAAGCAAGATCTGGCGTTCACCTTTTTCAAAACGTTTTTTCAGTTGGCTTGGTTCCCCATTTTTATACTGAGCTAGATGCGGTTGGTCGAGCAGGTCCGAGACTGCCAGCAGCATTTCTTTTGAGGTAAACAAGACCAATAAGGGGTCTTGAAAGGCTTGTAAGCTTCGAATAACAGAAGCCACTTCACGAGCATAGTCAAAAGGCGAAACTTCTGTCACAAGAGGAAAATCATTGACTAGAAAGACTTCTTGTTGCTCCTGTTTTGCTACATCAAGTTTAACAAGCGGAGCGTCTGGAAATCCCAATAAATCTGCTAAGGAAACCCGATTGCTGATTTCAAGAGTGGCCGATACTCCTAGGAGTCTACAATCTTCTGGCAATAAGTCTGCTAGTATAAAGCGGCCTTTTTTACTTGAACAAATCAAGACATCCTTGCTCGATTTCTCTGCTGTAGCAAGCCAAAATTCACGATCCGAGGTGAAAAAGTTTGCAAGTTCTCGATACTCTGGGAGAGTTAACTCCGAAAAATGTTGGCGCAACTCTTCAAGAGAATCCAACCACTTTCCATTCTTCAGACCTGACTGATAGTGCTCCATCAAGTAACGACATTCAAAGCCGATACTCTCAAGCAAGCGCTTCTGAACCAAATCTTCCTCTGTCTCCAAGGACTTATCAAGCTGGGTTACAAGTTCCTCAAGGCGATAAGCCTGCTGGGCCAGATTTTCAAGAGCTAGCAATATTTTTTGAGCTTCATCCAAAATTACCAAACGGTTGTCAACAAACTCCGGATTGTCTTCCAAACGAGTGACCAGATAGGCATGATTGGTCAGAAGAACACGACTGGTCTTGGCCTTTTCCTGCCCTCGTTTCCAAAAATCCTCTGTAGCAAATAAACTTTTCTTTGAAAGCTTGCCATCGTGGACTAGTTCTGGCAGAAAGTGCTGGTAGCGATAAAGCTGCCCGATTTCGTCCAAGTCACCTGTCTCTGTCTCTGTTAACCAGATGAGCAGTTGCATTTTAAAGCGTGTGAAGAGGCGATTGGACTCTGATCGATAGAGAACTCGGTGAAAGGCATCCAATTTCAAGTAATTTTGAGGCCCCTTGAGACTATGAATTTCCAGGTGGAAGACCTCTTTTAAACGCTGACCTTCTTCTTGCATGATTTGATTTTGAAGAATTTTGGTCGGAACACTCACTAGGATACCTGCTTGACTCTCCAAGTTCAAAGCTGGGAGAAGATAACCATAAGTCTTGCCCAGTCCTGTTTGGGCTTGGATAAAGGAAGTCTGGTGTTCTTCCAATAATTGCTCAATCTTCTCCGCAAATTCCAACTGTTGCGGTCGCTCCTCCAGCCCCAATAAAGAAATGTTTTTAGCAAAATCTTTGGATAACTTTCGTGGGACTAAGCCTTTGCTTTCCTTTTTGAGGAAAAGCCCATGAAGCTCCATCAAGTCTGGCGAAGATAAGAGAGATTGTTGCTGATAGACCTCCTCAATCACCAGATAACTTTCATAGAGAAGGTTGTCTGCAAGGTTTAATAAGCTTTCTAAAAGCCCTTTAGGTAGCTCAAAAAGTTTTTGACGCATGTAAAGCAAGAGTTCAGCTGTTGCCTGAGCATCTGACAGGGCAGTATGGGCATGTTCCAGCTCAATGCCCAACTCTTGACAAAGGATACCTAGATTGTATTTTTCAAACTGAGGATATAGAACTTGGGCAAGCTCAACTGTATCCACCCGCGGTGTACGCAATTCATATCCTTCAAAAAAGAGGAATTCTGCAAGAAGGTTAGCATCAAACTGTACATTGTGCGCAACAAAAATACCGTCCTTAACCAATTCAAAAATTTTTCCGGCCACTTGAGAAAACTCTGGTGCCGCAGCCAAACGCTGATCGGTCAGACCCGTTAATTCTTTGATATGAGAATCCAAGGGTTCGTGGGGATTGACATCGGTCGCATACTGATCGATGATTTCACCATTCTCAATCACCACAATGCCTACTTGAATAATTTTTGCCTTGCTTCCGGTGCTGGTCGCCTCTAAATCAACGACTACATACCGATCATTTCTCGCATTCATCATTAAAAATTATATCAAAAAAAGCATGATTTGACACCCCTCAACTTTGATAACAATCTCGCTTTAATTGCGAGTTTGACTAAAAATCAAGACCTTAAAAGTTAGAATTTCAAGCAAGTTCAGCAGTTGGTCGCTGGTTCTGAGGTATTTGAAAACTTTATCAACAAAGCTACATCAACATAAAAAGACAACCAAGATATTAGCTGCCTTTTTGAGATATTTTTTTCATTGCTTTCGGAAGAGCTTTACTAATTTCGGTAGGCAAGACAAGGTAGTTTTCTTGAGCAAGTTCTTGCGCGATAGCTGAATGAAGGTGGGTTGCTATCACTACTCTCTGATAGAGACTGACTTGGTTAAACTGACCTGCAAAACCTGCAATCATCCCAGCTAGAGTATCTCCCATCCCACCAGTTGCTTGATAGGGGCCTCCAACCTCTAACTGATAATATTCAGGCTGACCAGCTTTCCAGATACGAGTTGCTGGACCCTTCTCGACTAGAATCGTTCCTTGAGGAAAAGTAGAAAGAGCCCTAGCAGTCGTCTCTTTATTTTGATGGTCAAGAACTATACCAGACAGTCTTTCCCATTCCTTTTGGTGGGGAGTTAGGATGAGCTGACTGGAAGGAAATGGTAACTGGCCGTTTGCTAAGATGCCCAAAGCACCGCCGTCTGCAATCAAAATCTGGTCTTTTCTAAGGCTGTCAAAGACTCGTTTTACGAGTTCTTCTCCAAATGCATCCTCTCGCAAACCCGGACCTAACAAGACAACTTCTGCCTTTTCCAACTGCTCTTTTAACAATTGCTGGTCTTGAAGAGAAAATGCCATGGCCTCAGGTAAATGACTGTGCAGAGCCGGAATATTCTCCTTATCCGTGCCAACAGTCACCAAACCTGCCCCACTTTTTACAGCTGCCAAGGCAGCCATGATGATGGCTCCCCCATAAGGATAGGTCCCTCCCAGCAAGAGTAGACGACCGTAATCCCCTTTATGACTGTGACGAGACCGTTCCACAATGACTTTTTCTAATAAAGTTTGATCAATCACTTTCATCGTTTTTTCCCTCTCTATTCATTATACTATAAAGTTTATTGACCTTACATCTTAAACATAAATCTCTTCCTTCATATAGAAAAAGAGGGGACAAAGCCCCTCTACGAAATATCTCTTTTTTCAAAGTCAATTAATTTCTTTTTTACTTTTTGCGACAAAGATAGCAGATAGAGCTAGTCCAACACTTGCCAAGAAAATAGCTGTTTCTGACTGTTTCTCACCAGTTTCTGGCAATCTCTTGTCTTCTTTGGCAATTTGAACTGGTGCTCCTGAAGTCTGAGTTTTTTCTAACGAACTTAGCTTGAACTCTGGTTTCTCTACTGTCGGTGCTGCCTGGTCGCCTACTGTTGATAAGGGACCTGTGTAAGCTGGAAGCTCATGTACCAAGGCTTCAACTGCATTGACACCGCCCTTGAACTCTGGTTTCTCTACTGTTGGAGCAGCTTGGCCACCTACTGTTGATAAGGGACCTGTGTATTCTGGCAATTCATGCACTAGAGCCATCACTGCATTGACACCACCCTTGAACTCAGGTTTCTCTACTGTTGGAGCAGCTTGGTCTCCTACTGTCGCTACTGGACCTGTGTACTCTGGAAGCTCATGTACCAAGGCTTCAACTGCATTGACACCACCTGTGAATTCAGGAACCTCAAGAACGGGTACTGGTTCTTCACCCTTGCTTGACTGAACAGGTTCTTCTGTCAATTCTTGATAGAAGCTCGCCAATTCATAAAACTCAGCCTTGCCACCTTCCCAGACTAATTTGACGTCTAGAAGAGAGCCGCCATTTCGGATAGCGAAAGTTTGGAGACTAGATGTAATGGCACCGAGGTCTAGCCAACTGTCTTGGCCATCCTTAAGTGTTCTAGCAAGCACACGTGCTTGCGCTCCTTCAGGAAGACTAGAAACAAGGCGAAGGTGGTTAGCTTTGGTTGGTTCAGATAAGTGATACACCAATTCGCCCTTGTCTTTTTCAGACTTGTAGCTGGTCAAGACTTTTCCGTCTACAAGATTATTATAAAGGTTGCCCTGGCTTTCTCCACTACTTCCTTCTACTGTTGGATCATTGATTGGTTTGACAAATTCACCATCGTTGATGACCAATTCTGTAAAGCCTACAAAACGGGCATCATAATCTGCTGTATAGAGGACACGGAGATAGTTAGCTTTAACTGGTGTCGTCAATTCGCCCTCGATGTAGCGATTTCCTGGCATCTTAGAATCATGTGTCCAACCATCTGTCAATGAATCATCGTGTGTGCTATTGGCCACACCATCTCCTACTGTCACGACATCTGTCCAAGTTTTACCGTCTTGGCTGACTTGGATCTTACCATCACGAAGGTAGTTTTGAGTTCCGTCTTGGATGTAGGCTCTAATCTTCTTGATGGTACGTTCGCTACCAAGTTTCAAGGTTACGTGGCCATCTTTATGGGCATAGTCTGAAAACTCAACGAAGTTGTTATAAACACCATCAAACAGTTGATCTAGGTTGTTCAGTTTACGAACATCATTGCTTCCGTATGTTGGATGAATGCCCATAGTTGTAGATTCTAGTTTGGTTGGTTGGACTTCTTTGGTAGTTACTAGGAGTGAAGTAGATGGAACAGCCTGCTCTTTGTCTGTTTTATTCACAAGACGAACGTAACGTACCAAGTGGGTCGCTACAGATCTGTCTGTCAACTGGCTAGCTGGCGTCCATTCTTGTGCATTTGCAGAGTACTCTAGGCTAAGAGATGGGTTGGCCTGACCTTTGAGCTGGATGCTCTTGATCTGATGGATACGGTCAAGCTTCATACCTAGATAGCTATGAGCAGGGAGTTTGGTTCCAGCTGGAATTTGAAGTTCATAATGTCCCAAGCTATCCACTACCGGCGTTTCCTTCAAGGCATCGACGTTGGTGTCTGTTAAGTCAAGATTTGGACTATCGACATCTACTGTAAATTCCGCAATCCTCCACCACTTATTTAAGGTTTGTGTATTGCGAATGCGAACAAAACGAGTTGTAAATTCTTTCACAATATCAGAAGTTCGTTGCCCTGATAAATTTTGAAGCGTTGTCCAATTTGTACCATCTGCAGAATATTCGATGACACCAGATGCTAGTTTGTCTCGTTCCCCTTGCATCAGATGAACTCGTTTTACTTTGTGCAGCCCACCTAAGTCCATTTTTACCCAGGCTTGCGCTGGTGTGACATTGGTCTGATCAACATGTGCCATCATGGATTCTGTGTTTTCTCGACCATCTTGCATCTGAACAACACTTGTTCCATATTTGTAAACAAGGTTTGGACTTAAACTAATAGTGCCCCTAGCCTTCTTACTACCCAATTCTAGGGGTCTGTTAACAGCAATTTCACGCATGGCAAGCCAAGCATTATCCTTCTTAGCTGTTGCTATCATACGAACAGCTTGAGCTGTGATATCGAGGTCATTAAATTCCAGAATACGTTCTCTACCAGTATAAGCGGGGCTCGTTATGGCTACCCATTCTCCATGTTCATTTTGATATTCAACAAGAGCATTACTAAAGGTATAATTATCGGCCGTATTAGTACCCGTAGCGAAACCTAATTTGTGTATTTTAATTGCCTTATTAAAGCGCAAGCCTACATAATCGCCTCTCTCAATCACAATGGTTGTTTTGGCAATCACATGTGTATCAAAGTCACCATCTGTGACTTCTTTCAATCCGCCTTCTATTCCAGCACGATTCGTAATAAATGTTGTCACAAATTTATCTGGATTCAACATTGCTTGGATATGTAAGGCTAAGTATTCTTTGAGATTATTGATAAATGGTCGAATATGTTGGACACCAAATTCTGCGTATTCATAATGGTCAACGTAAAAGAAGGCATACTTAACTGACTGGTCATAATGTTTGACTCCGGCCTGATAATACTCCCACACCTTGGCATCATTCTTTTCAGTAAGACCTTCTGTAGCTGTTAGGAAAGCTTCAAGCGCGTTCATTTGATCTACTGTATTCTCTAACCAATAGTGAATTTGTTCGATTAATTTCTGATCACCTTTTTCTTTAAGTAATAGAGCATTGGCTTTCAAACCAGCAAAAATTTCCCTCAACTCTTTTCTTTCAGTATCCAGATTTTGACCAGATTTGAGTTTGTTATAGAATTCTGTCAATTTTGGAGCCAATTCTACAGACTCTTCTAATTTAGTGACATGGGGAGGTCTATTTTGATTGCGCATGTGTTTTCCGAGTTCTCGAAAAGCCTTCGAAACACTGCTTTCTTCAAAATGATCATTAACTACATAGTTAAAGGCCATATCGTTGATTTGTTCTGCTTCTTCTACACTTCTCCATTGTTTCCATCCATACTGAGCCATATCAAAAAGTGCCACTTTAGATGCTTCAGATTGTTGCATTGGATTTAGCATAATTCCTTGTGCAAGTGATAAATCAACATTTGGATGTAAGAATTTTTCACCACCTCCAAGAATTAAGTGGGGTTTTGTATTATCATTACATGGCCAGTTAATCCAGAACTGAATTGGACGGTAAGTCTTACCACCTTCTGTTAAATTTTTCTTTAAGTTAGTTAAGAATGTTTGGTCAACAGCCCC
>NZ_KQ970235.1:405098-430590 GCF_001579025.1 Streptococcus oralis | reverse complement strand
CCCCCAGACCTTTCCACCAGTAAGAGTTAAATGGACATTTTCAGGAAGATGTTCATTCAAGGTTCGAAGTTCAGCTTCAGTTCCTTGTCCCATGTACCAGGCAGGAACAAAAATCATATCTTTACGGAGACCACTGTATGTTGTTTGTTTTTCAGTCAACCAATTTGTGATATCCTTCATCAAGCGAACATAACTATGGTAACCACCAACTGGGCTTGGTGCATCATCTGCAAGCACGCCAAATTCACGCACTCCCACGTCCAACAACTGAGTAAACTTAGCCTTTATGGTTGCAAGATCAGCCTGGTAATGCGCTTCATTGCCAAAGCGGATACGATTGTTCATAAATGGATGGATGGTCCAAACATAACGTGTTTTCGTTTGATTACCGACACGTGCAAGTTCTCGGATTTCAGCCAGTTTTTCTTCTGGGTAAAGTTCACGCCATTTCTTATTGTGGTATGGATCATCTTTTGGTGCGAAATAGTATTGAGTTAACTTCAATTCACTTCCATAACGCATCAATTCTTTACGATTTTCATTAGACCATGGGTTTCCATAGTAACCTTCGATGAAACCACGGTTCTTGAGCTCTGCGTAATCTTCTACTGTCACATTTCGAAGGACTGGCACTTGGCTTTCCTTGAGCATGTGTTTCAAAGTTGTCAAACCATAGAAGACTGCATCTGTGTCTTTTCCGACGATGGAAATCGAATTATCCTTGATGCTCAAGACATAGGCGTCAATCTTGTCAAAGAGACCTGCTGAAACATTGGACAAGTTTTGCTCTGCTTGTGAGCCTTGTCCATGCACCCCAAGATAGATATTGGTTGCGCCTGCGATTGCTGCCTTACCAGTTGTATAAGATACTTGATTGTCCTGCAAGACACTCTTCAAGCGATTACGAGTATAGATATCGAGTTGATCGCCCATGACCAGATTGACTTGCTTACGAAGGGCTGTAACACCTTCGCCATAAGTTACTTTTTGTGGCGTTGGGAAGACCTTGTACTCTTTCTTGAGATAGTCTGCGCTCTTGCTGGCAGCTGCAATGCTATCTTCGCTAGCTGGTTTACTTGCAGTGAATTGATCTGCCAATTCAACTGTTCCATCACCGGTTTGGTCTACTTTTGGAGTTTCAGGTGTAATTGGTTGACTAGGTTTAGCGATTTCTTTATCATTTTGTCCTCCACTCATGGCTTCAGACGGCTTTGTTTCATTCTCTGGAATTCTAGGTGCTTCAGCTGGTTTAAGATTATTTGTCGAATCAGTAGAACCAATCGTTCCTGTAGTTTCCCCATTTCCAACTGTCGAGCTAGCTTCCTTCCCAGCATTTTCTTCTGCTTTCTTCAAAACTGCTGCAAGTTCATCAGGTAACTTTTCCAATGGCTGAGCTTGAGTTATAGTTCCCTCTTTATCTCCTACATTACCTGTTTCTGCTGCCTCTACTAAATTAACACCAAAGATACTGGCACCAATCATAATAGAAGCTACTCCAATAGCGAATTTACGAATACTGTAATGACAACGTTTATTGAAAAAATTTTTATCCATCTTTATCTTATCTCCTTTCATCCAAACACGAAAGTAAACGATTCCATTTTTACTAGTAAAGATGGAGAGGCCTAATCGGTCCTCTCCATCTCTTCAACTCATTTATCGATGTGATTTTTTATCATCGACCAAGCTATACCAATAGGATAGCATTAGACGCACAAACTAATCCTCTTTTCGTTTTGCAGTTAATAGGGCTGCTGACAAGGCCAAGCTAACACCTGCCAAGAAAATGGCTGTTTCAGATTCTCCCTCACCTGTTTCTGGTAATCTATTTTGCTCTTCTTTTACTACTGAAACATTTGGTTTTATAGTCTGGTCATGAGCTAATAGCTCTACTGGATAATCTGGTTTTTCAAGAACAGGCGCTTCCTCATTTCCTACCGTGGCTAGAACACCATGATACTCTGGAAGTTTATGTTCTAGAGCCATTACAGCATTAACGCCACCCTTAAATTCAGGTTTCTCAACGCTTGGTGCCGCTTGATCTCCTACAGTAGCAAGAGTTCCTGTGTATTCTGGAACTTCGTTTACTGCTGCTTCTACAAAGTTAGCACCTCCTTTGAATTCTGGAACTTCATTGACTGGAGCTGGCTCCTCGCCTTTACTACTTGAAATAGATGCTTTCACTCCTACTTCAACAATGCGATCCTGAGCCTTTCTTTCTTCAGAATGAACAAGACTTCTAGTAGTACCCAAGACTTGAATATAGTCAACTTTTTCTCCATCTTGTCCTTCAGAAACGATACGACGTTGACCTTGAGCAAGTTCAGGGTTTTCACGAATAACTTCTTTAAACGGAAGCGGAGTCTTTTCAATTTCCAAACTTGGAGTTTCTGCTACTAAGTTCTTAACGCCTTCTGTTGGTGTTGTTTGGAAGGTAGACTTAAAGTGTAAACGATATTCTTTCACCAGATTTCCATCTTTGGAAACAAGACGAACCAGTGTTGGAAGATTGGCATTTCCAGAATCCACAACTGTAACAACTCCATGTCCACTAGTTGTTGCAGTGACTTTTGGTTTTGAACCCATTGTTGTTAGAGTGTAATCTGTCACATTTGGATCAAAGTTTTCCAATGCTTTTCCGTCGATCGAAATAGTCGCTGATGGTGTTTCCACTTCTGATCCCTTGCCTGCAGAGTAGGCTGTAAATTCTACAAGTGCAAGACCATTGGTGGTAGCCTTACGAGTCATGCGCGCACGAATAGCTGTCGTTTGAACCGGTTCAAAGTTAAACTCGATTGGTTTACCAGCTACTAATTCTCCAGAAGCTTTGTAAGAAATTGGTGCCCAATTTTCTGCCTTGTTAAATGGATGATCGGCATTTTCTTCGTAACGAGAAATCGTACTTGGTTCTGTAAAAGCAGGACCAATATATCTTTCTAGAACCATTTTCTCTGGAGCATCTGTGCCACTATCTTTAAAGAACTGAATGGCTACTTTCCCAATAGATTGAGAAGCAATTTTTCCATCCTTCTTAAAGAGTAATCCAACAGAAGTTTCTTGATTTTTCGGAGTACGAGACCAGTTTGTCCAACGTCCATCTTCATTGTATTTTCCATCATTGATATAGAAAATTCGATCATTTGAAGCTGCTTGAGTATCGTTCGTTGTCGAAGCAAAGGCTTTAGAATCAGTTTCATTGTTGCTTGGATTTTCTGAAATGACTTGATTGCCTTTAGCAACAACTGTCACCTGCATTTTAGTCGTTAGATTTGTACCAATGACATGACCGGTAACTTCAAATGTTCCCTCATGCTCTGTCGCATGTTCAGGAATAGCATCCCACTTCACTGCAAGTTTATCTGTAGTCCAATTAGTTGAAGTTGGATAATAAACACTTACTTCTGAAGGAAGTTGAAGATTGTCTCCAACATTCAAGATTTTAGCACTGTTTTCTGCAGCAAGAGGTTGACTAGTTTCTCTCTCATCATTGCGGAAAATTCGATATTCTTTCAACACCGTACCATCTTCTGCTTTCAAGATGAGACGTGTTGCACCTTTTGGACTTGTTGCAGGAACAACTGTTACCAAACCATTATTGCTAGCTGTTGCTGTGATTTCTTTGCTAGATTGAGGAATATAGTAATCTGTCTTAGATGGATTAAAATGTTCAAGATCCTTGCCATCTATCTTGATAGAAATCTCTGAACTTGTTTCACTTAAGACCTTGTTTCCAAGCACAGTTATCTCTGTCAGACCAACACCTGATGTTCCATCTGCTTTCTTCATACGAATACGAACAGCGTAGGTTTCGACCTTATCAAATGTGAAGTGATTGGTTTGAGTTGCAGACAGCTGACTTGGAGCATGTAAGTTTTCAACTGCTTTCCAATTGTCTGGATTATTAAATGGATGATTGCTATCTCGTTGCGCATGACTGACATCACTTGGTAAATCTGGAATTTCTTTACCTACATAATATTCAACTACATATTCTTTTGGAAGACCAATTGCTCCATCAGTATAGAAATCAACCGACAAATTGTTGACAAAACGCTTCGTCAAGTCTCCTGAATTACCAAATAAGATAGAAGCCCAGTCATTATCAGTATTTGTTCTCCAAGTAGTCCATCTATTTTTAGCATCTGATGGCGTTCTTGATACAGTCAAATCGTTCAAGGTGTTGGCTGTGTCATCTCCTCCTGTATTGGATACAATGGCAGCTGGTAATTGTGAACCTGTCCATTGTTTAGAGATATTATTTCCAGCAACCACTTGACTAGACACTCGAACATGAGCTTTAGTTGTCAGATTGCTACCTACTAAACGACCATTGATTTCATAGACCCCTTCAGTTTGACTAAAGTTGGCTGGAACCTGATCCCAAACAACATCTTTATAGATAGTTGTTCCGTTAGAATGGTAAGCCCGAACATTAGCTGGCAATTGAACCGTCTCACCCTTAGGTACTGTGAGACTGATTTCCTCTGCAACTTGCAATCCTTCAACCGTTACAGTCGCTTGAGCTTCAATATCTGTGCCTTCCACATGTCCTTTAAGCGTAAAGCTATGATAGTGCCCCAACTCTTTTTCATCTACCTTATCCCAAGCTACAGATACTTTGCGTGGCAAGCCCTTATCAAATTCTGCTCCAACTTCTTTAGGTAGATTCGGTTGCTGATTGATATCTGTAGAAACAGACACAGGATGAAGTTTCACAATCTTCTTGCTGACTTTATTTTCTTTAATCACCACTTCAGTTGTTACAGATTCTGTTTTCTCTGTTTGATTATCGATTCGAGGTGTCAAAGTCACTCTTCCCTTAGTATAGAGCAATAGATTCTGACCATTCACCTCAAGATGTCCCCCATCAGATGATTTAGCTTCTAAGTGAATATCTGAAGCCGAAAACTCTGTTTGTGAACCATCCTCGTAACGACCAATGACGTGATAAGTTAATACTTGATCTTCAGTGGCAGTTTCTTTTCCTTCTACAACCACTTCCAAACGTTTCAAAGCAGGAGCTTCCTTCACAAACTGAATTAAGTAAGTTTGAACCAAGTCACCCTTTTGGTCACTCAAGAAGACAGAAGCCTGATAACCATTATCAGCAGAAGCTTGCTGAACAGTTACTTGATATCCGGTAGTCTGAGCTCCAACACTTGGAATAGTTGCAGTGTAAGGAAGGGATACACGGTAATAGGTCTTGCCAGATTCAAAATTCCCAAGAGCTTTATCCCCAACAGTAAGTCCTGTAATGCTACTTGTTGTTTCCTTACTACTTGCGATAAAGGTTGCAGTCACTTCACGGTCGTCATCTACCAATTTACCAGTAGCCTCCGTACGTCCACCTTCCTTGTTCAAAGCAGCAGGGTCTTTCAAGGTCCAAGAAACAACATCAGTATCAATCAAGCTACCATCTGTCAGAACAGCTGTGACCGTTTTATCCAAATCAGCCGCATTCGTTCCAACTGGGACTGTAGCAACTTTTGGTAACCATCTATCTAGAGCAATCACTTTAACAAGTGCCTCAGCTTTAGTTTCCAAACCTTCTACACGTCCAGATACTTTTTTCTCACCTGCGCTTGTAAGCAAGTCAGATGGCATTTCCCAAGTTACAGTCTTTTCCTCAACACTACCGTCACTATAAATAGCTGTTACTGTTTGAGGTAATTCAGGATTTGTCGTCACATCAGTTGTTGCTTTTACAGGAGCAAAGGCTACAAAGTGACGATTTTCTTTCTTACCAGACACCGTTGCGACCGTTGCGCTATCAGATGTCAAACCAGCAGAATCTGCATAAAGAGTAAATTTACCTTCTTTTTCTGTTGATTTTACAATGACAACCCCTTTACCATTGAAAGCACGTCTTTGCCATATTCCATCTGCTTGAGCTTTGTAGCGTTCACGACTAGCTTGTTCTCCATTATCCACACCAACGATTTGTCCCTGACCATGAAGATTGAAATGAACAAGATTGTTAGCTGTAGGAACCACATTACCATCGCCATCAACAATTTCATAATGGATGTAGGATAGGTCCTTTCCATCTGCAGTGATAACATGCTCTTCTTTAGTCAGACGAACTCTTGCTGGCTCCCCAGCAGTTGTCACACTATCACGCGCAATTTCGTTGCCATTTTCATCTCGAGCAATCGCAGTCAGTGTGCCTGGTTGGTATTTCACAAGCCACTCAAGATACAATTCACTTGGTTTAGCTCCCTCATGATATGGACGTCCATCTTCTGTCCTTTTCTTAGTAAATTCCTTTTTACCAAGCGACTCTCCATTTAAGAACAATTCGACGCTTGCAGCATTTGAGAAGGTACGAACCGGAACCTTTCCATCAATCAGCATCTTGCGATCCTTAAGGGTCTCTTCAGTCCAGTTCCAATGTGGTAAAATGCGAACAGTAGGCTTTTCTTTAGCACTATACCATTCACTACGGTAAAGGTAGAAATCATTCTTTGGTAAACCAGCTGTATCAATAATACCAAAGTAAGAGCTCTTGACAGGTGTACTATCTTGGTTATGCCATGGAGTCGGTTCTCCAATATAGTCAATTCCTGTCCAGATAAATTGCCCAGCATAGCCAGCACGATCACGGTCAAAAGTCCATGATTCAGTAGCTGTTCTTCCCCATCCAACACGGTCATTACCATAGTCAGATTGTTCATAGTGACGATTTGGACGATTGTCATGTCCAAGGATTTGAGCAGGGTTATAATAAGAATCACGCGTCCTAGTAGCTGAAGAAGTTTCAGAACCATAAATGAGCCAGTCTGGATGCGCTCTACGAACAGCATCATAATTACGTTCACCATAGTTCATACCGACAGCATCCATAATTTCTGCGAGTTTCAAGAAATCACCTGTCGCCGCACGACTAAATTTGTTTTCCCCCATGGTTACATAACGCTCAGTATCAATCGCTTTGATAACTGCCTTCAAGCGTTTAGCAGTTTCGATAGAACGAGGACTACCATTTGCCTCCTCTACCTCATTTCCAAGAGACCACATGACGATAGACGGATTGTTCTTATCACGTTCTACCATTGTTCTGAGATCAAAATCAGACCACTTCTCACCCTTCTTAGCCTCCGGATGAGTTGCATCTTGATCAAAGAACCGTCCATAGTCGTAAGTCTTCTTGCCACCATACCAAGTATCAAAAGCTTCCTCTTGAACCAAAAGACCTAAACTAGCTGCAGCATCCAGCAACTGAGGACTCGCTGGATTGTGGGTTGTTCGAATAGAGTTAACCCCCATATCTTTCAAGAGTTTTAATTTACGATAGGTAGCCTTATAATTCTCTTCTGCCCCCAAAGCTCCATTGTCATGGTGAATACTTACTCCGTGGAATTTCATGCGTTCACCATTCAGAGAGAAACCTTCCTTAGCAGTCCAATTGAAATAACGGTAACCAAATGTATCTTCTGTTACATCAACTAGTTGACCTTCTTTATAAACCTTTGTTTTCAACACATACAGTTGAGGATGATAACTTTTTGTCGTCCAAAGAGTTGGTTTATTAACTAGGATTGTTTGTCTGAAATCTGCAGTTTCATTTTCTGCTAAATTCTTCGTTTCAGAGCGGACTAATTCTGAAACAACCTTACCTTCCTTAGTAAAAATTTGTTGTTCCACAAAGACTTTAGCAGCCTTCTTATCCGTATTTTTAATCTTACTTTGAACCTGTGTTTCAACATTCCCTTCTTTTTGCTCAGCAAGTTTTGGAGTAGTGATATGATTACCATTTTCGGCAACATGGACTTTATCACGATAACTAAGGGTTACATCACGATAAATCCCACTTCCTGAATACCAACGACTACTTGGTTGCTTATTGGTCACTTGAACAGTAATTGAATTTTCACTACCATCCTTGTTTAAAAATTCTGTGATATCATATGAAAAATGATTATAGCCACTTGGATAATGTCCGACAAATTTACCATTTACATAGACCTTTGAATCCATGTAAACCCCATCAAAATTGATACGAACATCCTTATTCTTGTCTGCTTCGTCTAATATGAAAGTCTTACGATACCAAGCTGTTCCACCATTTAACTGCCCACCTTCATTACGAGCGGGAGACTTGTGATCAAAGTCAAAATAAATACTCCAATCATGAGGAAGATTCAATTTAGACCAATCATGAACATCCACATCTTTTTTTGAAAAATCTCCTTGGGCATTTAGTTTAAAATACCAATCTTTATTAAAATCTTGTTTTCGTTCCGATAATAGCTGTTTTTCCTTTTCAACTTCGGCTTTGTTTGACTCTCTAGACAGCACTTGCGATTTTTCAGAAGAAGGTTTAATCTCTGTGTCTGCTTTCACTTGGTCCTTTTCAGAAGTTTTTTTAGAATCCTCTTTCACTTCTGTTCCAGCTGTTACTGCAGATTCAACAGGCTTTGGATTTGCCTCTTCAGATTTCTGTTTGTTATCAGCCTTGTTTCCTTCTTCTACTTTATTTGGAGTTTCCCCTTTAGGACTAACCAATTCACGACTACTCTCGTTAGTAGGTGTAGTAGGTTCTGTATCCTTAGTCACTTTGTCTTCTGCCGATTCAGCTTTTGGTTTTACAAACTCACGCCCACCATTCTCATCAGCCTTTGCAATAGCAGCTACCACATCATCGGGAAGCTTATCTAAAGGTTGAGCTTGATGAACAGTTGTTTCTTCTGTTTTAGCATTGGATGAATCCACCTCCTCAGCTTGTACAGCAGAAATACCAAATATACTAGCCCCAATCATTACAGATGCCACACCTATTGCAAATTTACGAATGCTATAATGACAACGTTTATCAAAAAGTCTTTTGTTCATTAAAATCCTCATTTCTTTTTCTTGATACAAAGTAAGCGTTTACTTTATTTTAAAAAATAACCTCCTTCTGAATACACAAACAAGTACCAAGTTTTATAATATATTTTATATATTAAATATATCAAAAGGCACCTTAAATTGCAATTATTTTCCATTAATTTAATCCAATAAAATGATATATAAGAAGGGGTCATTTAAAAGGAATAGTTGCAATGAAAATAGCTTTCGGTTCTAGACTCTTTCTACTACAAATTGAATTCCATTAATATCTTTTTCAAACTTCAAATTTATAGTTTATAGACTGCATTACTCTACATAAAAAGAAGGCGAACCTCCTTCTACACTATTTTCCCTTAAATTCCGCAAAAGTCTGTAAGATTTTAGCAGCAACTGCTGGAGAAGGAGCTCCTTTTAGCTCTAACCTATCATCTGCATATGGAGTAAGACCAGCAAAATCTCCTATCTGGACTGAATAAAGAGACGTTTTAAACAATTCAATATCGTTTTGGTCATTTCCAAAAGCGATGAAGTTCTCCCCACATAACTTTTCAACAGTTGTCGCCTTATGAGTATCCAAGGGATTAACATAAAGGCACTTTTCATGCGCATGATAGGAGAGATGAGCTAGTCCCAGTCTTTCTAGCTGATCAAGCAGATCATCAAGCAAATCCTCATGGTCACCCATATAAACGACTACCTTAATCGGGGTCCCTAAGTCCTCAAGTTTCTGATGACGAGCCACCTTTAGGGGATCCACACTGGAAATAAATGGAATCTTCTCTACAATCTGACCACTGTAGTCAAAGCAATCATCTACAAAGAAAGGGAGATTATAAGTCTGGCAATAATCCACTAGCGCCTGATAAACTCTAGCATCGAGATTCCTTTCGAAGATAGCCTTCCCTAAATGATAGGCTACGCCACCATTCAACCCTATGACCAAGCGCTGACTGAGTTCAGAACCTAATAAACCCAAGCAATCCCGATAAGAGCGGGCTGAGGCAAACACAAGCTCATGCCCATAATCTTCAGCCTTTAAAAGAACCTGCTGAATCTCCTCATCAATGGTCATGTAGTCAAAAGATAGCGTTCCATCCAGGTCAAATACGAATTTCATCTTCCTAGTCCTTGTTTAGTGTTCGAAGCGCTGCCTGATAGGTTTGCTCCATTAGCATGGTAATAGTCATAGGTCCAACTCCACCCGGTACAGGTGTGATATGACTGGCAAGTGGGGCAACCGCATCATAGTCAACATCTCCACAAAGCTTGCCATTTTCATCTCGGTTCATCCCAACGTCAATGACAACTGCTCCTGGTTTGACAAAGTCAGCAGTCACAAACTTAGCGCGACCGATTGCAACCACAAGAATATCCGCCTTAGCAGCCACCTTGGCAAGATGATGGGTACGTGAGTGGGTCAAGGTCACAGTTGCATTCTTAGCTAAAAGAAGCTGAGCCATCGGTTTTCCAACGATATTTGAACGACCGATGACAACCGCATTTTTACCTTCCAAGTCAATCCCATATTCATGAAACATTTCCATAATTCCTGCAGGTGTCGAAGGAATCATAACTGGATGACCAGACCAGAGGCGACCCATGTTTAGGGGATGGAAACCATCCACGTCTTTTTCGGGGTCAATGGCTAATAAAACTGCCTCTTCGTCAATATGTTTTGGCAAAGGTAACTGGACCAAAATCCCATGCCAAGCTGAATCTTGATTGTATTTGGAAATCAAGTCTAACAATTCCGCTTGGGTAATGGTCTCTGGAACTCGCACTACTTCACTACGGAAGCCAGCAGCAAGAGCTGATCGTTCTTTGTTACGAACGTAGACTTGGCTGGCAGGATTGTCCCCCACCAAAATCACTACCAATCCTGGAACTAGACCTGTTTCTTCTTTTAGTTTGGCAGTCTTTTCAGCCAACTGTCCTTGTAACTTAGCTGCAAGAGCCTTCCCATCGATAATCTGTGCCATATCTCTTCTCTTTTCTATCAAATATCCTCTATTATATCAAAAAATAACTCGCCATTCTAACACTTCTTGCCTAATGGACCTTATAGTCTGAAACTATAAGAAAAAGCCCTTGTCGAGCTTTTATGCCTATTTATACTAGGTAAATCTGTCATGCTTTCTTTTTGACTTTTGGAGCCGGTAAGACTTCATACATCTCCTTGATTAATCTCATTAGAAATGATTTATCTTCAATGTCTTCTATCAAAATCATCTCCTTAGCTCCTTCATAAGGACATTCAAGCCTAGTCTGTCCCAGTTGATCCAAGACCAACTTCACAGGCTTCAGTAACAGACGATTATCATAGATTCCCCCAATAATCTTCCCACGATAATAAAGGATATACTCTCCCATCATTGGACGATAACTCATCTCCTCTAGCTCTGATAGCTGTTCGAGAATAAAATCTAAATATTCTTTACTGGAAGCCATGATGCCTACTCCATTTCTTCTAAAAATGAGGTCTTACAAAACCTTACTCAAAAATTCCTTGGTCCGTTGTTCTTTTGTTTGATCGAAAATCTCCTCTGGTGTTCCATCTTCGACAACAACTCCATCCGCCATAAAGATAACACGGTCTGCTACCTCACGCGCAAAACCCATTTCATGAGTCACAATCACCATAGTCATCCCTGACTTGGCAAGGTCTTGCATAACAGCTAGAACTTCTCCAACCATCTCAGGGTCTAGGGCTGAAGTCGGCTCATCAAAGAGCAAAACATCTGGTTCCATAGCAAGTCCACGTGCAATGGCAATCCGTTGTTGCTGACCACCTGATAAACTCTGAGGATAAGCCGTCGCCTTATCTGGCAAGCCAACTTTTTCTAACAGTTCCTGTGCTCTTTTCTCCGCAACTTCCTTGCTTTCACCTTTGGTTTTAATTGGGGACAAAGTGATATTTTCCATCACTGTCATATTGGGAAAGAGGTTGAATTGTTGGAATACCATGCCCATCTTTTCACGCATGTCAAAAAGGTCATTTTTCTTATCTGTAATATCAACTCCTTCAAAGATAACCTTACCTTTACTTGCTTCTTCAAGGAGATTCATCGAACGAAGGAGAGTTGATTTCCCGCTCCCTGACGGACCGATAATAACCACAACTTCTCCTCGTTTAATCTCAAGGTTGATGCCTTTTAAAACTTCATTTTTCCCAAAAGACTTATGTAGTTCTTCAATTTTAATCAAGGTTTCTGTCATTATTTCTTGTCTCCTTGTCCAATATGTTTTTCAAATGCTTTCAATGCCACTGTCAAAACAGAGGTCATAATCAAATAGTAAAAGGCTGCAAATAAAAGGGGAGTCAACGGTAAATAAGTTGTTGTTGCTACTGTCGTTGCACCATTCCACAACTCCATCACCCCAATTGCCGACAAGAGGGAACTATCCTTGATAATGGTAATAAATTCATTTCCCAGCGCTGGAAGAATATTCTTGATAGCTTGTGGCAAAATGACATAACGCATGGCATTTTTCGGACGAATACCAAGAGAGTATGCTGCCTCTAACTGCCCTTTAGGAACCGCATTGATCCCCGCACGAACAGTTTCTGAAACGTAAGCTCCACTGTTCATAGAAATAATCAGAATACCAGGAATCAAACGAGAAAGATCAACTCCTAAAATTCCCACTTGAATAGTCGGAGCATTGATATGCATAAGAGCAAAGGCAATCATTATTTGAACCATCATTGGCGTCCCACGGAAAATCCAAACATACACATTTGCAAACCAAACGAGCGGTTTAAAGCGTGAACGTTGGGCAAAGGCCAGTAACACACCTATAATGGTCCCTAAGCAGACAACAAGGATAGAAATCAATACGGTAATCAGAGCACCATAGTTAAAATATGGTAAATACTTTGGTAAAAAAGAAAAATTCATATTCAATCAACTTTCTATGTATTAGATTGTATGATTATAACATGAATTGAATTAAAATGCAATCCTTTTCCCCTATTTTTAACAATTAACTTGATAGAATAGAGAAATAGAGAGAAATCACAGTTTTTTTCTAGTCAACTACCTCTTGTTTATGGTAAAATAGAAACGATAAGAAATGGAGGAGAATCAAAATGGAATCACATTTGGTTAGAATCATTAACCGCCTAGAAGCAATGACAAAAGATGGTGGAAATCTAAAACGTAATTTTGAACGTGAAGGTGTTGTTGTCGCAGAAGTTGCATACAGCCACGACGAAGAAAACGGATCACTCTTCACCCTTCGCGATGTAGAAGCTCGTGAAACTTATACCTTTGATAGCATTGATTTGATTGCAATGGAGATCTACGAACTCCTTTACTAATATAAAAACAACGGGCAGTAAGGCCCGATGAATGAGAATCCTTTTTGTCACCACAAATGGGATTTTTTCTTACCTATAATGTCGCTGGATTCCCCATAAATCCGTCTTTTAAAAACGACCACTTCCCAATCTTTTTACTTGCTTTACACCTTAATCATGCTATAATGAGAGTATAAAACTTTGACTATTCTTGACCTTTTTCTTAGGCCAAGAATAAGAATGAAATGAGGTAGATGTATGCTCTGTCAAAACTGTAAAATAAACGACTCAACAATTCATCTGTATACCAATATCAATGGACAGCAAAAGCAAATTGATCTCTGTCAAAATTGCTATAAAATTATCAAAACAGATCCAAATAATACCCTCTTTAAAGGGATGACTGACTTAAATAATCATGACTTTGATCCTTTCGGCGACTTTTTCAATGATTTGAACAATTTCAAACCTTCTTCTAATAACGTCCCTCCAACTCAATCTGGTGGGGGATACGGAGGAAACGGTGGTTATGGACCTCAAAACCGAGGCCCGCTTCAAACACCTCCTAGCCAAGAAAAAGGACTCCTAGAGGAATACGGTATCAATATTACTGAGATTGCTCGTCGGGGAGATATTGACCCTGTTATCGGTCGAGATGAGGAGATTATCCGCGTTATCGAAATCCTCAACCGTCGAACCAAGAACAATCCTGTCCTTATCGGAGAACCAGGTGTTGGTAAAACAGCCGTTGTTGAAGGTCTAGCTCAGAAGATTGTCGATGGCGATGTTCCCCATAAACTTCAAGGCAAACAGGTCATCCGTCTGGATGTGGTCAGTCTAGTCCAAGGAACAGGGATTCGAGGCCAATTTGAAGAACGTATGCAAAAGCTCATGGAAGAAATTCGCAAACGCGAGGATATCATCCTCTTTATCGACGAAATCCATGAAATTGTTGGTGCAGGATCTGCTGGCGATGGCAATATGGATGCAGGAAATATCCTCAAACCAGCCCTTGCCCGTGGTGAATTGCAAATGGTTGGTGCCACTACTCTCAATGAATACCGCATCATTGAAAAAGATGCTGCTCTAGAGCGCCGTATGCAGCCTGTCAAGGTAGATGAACCAACTGTCGAAGAAACCATTATCATCCTTAAAGGTGTTCAAAAGAAATACGAAGACTACCATCACGTCAAGTATACTGATGCTGCCATCGAAGCTGCTGCAAATCTTTCCAACCGCTATATCCAAGACCGCTTCTTGCCAGACAAGGCTATTGACCTGTTGGATGAAGCTGGTTCTAAGATGAATCTGACGCTGAACTTTGTTGATCCTAAAGTGATTGATCAGCGCTTGATTGAGGCTGAGAATCTCAAGGCTCAAGCTACACGAGAGGAAGACTTTGAAAAGGCTGCTTATTTCCGCGATCAGATTGCCAAGTACAAGGAAATGCAGAAAAACAAGGTGACCGATCAGGATACTCCAATCATCAGCGAGAAAGCCATTGAACATATCATTGAGCAGAAAACCAATATCCCTGTTGGAGAACTCAAAGAAAAAGAACAGTCTCAGCTTATCCATCTAGCAGACGACCTCAAAGCTCATGTCATTGGTCAAGATGAAGCTGTCGATAAGATTGCCAAGGCCATCCGTCGTAATCGTGTTGGACTTGGAACTCCTAACCGGCCAATCGGAAGCTTCCTCTTTGTCGGACCAACTGGTGTCGGTAAGACAGAACTCTCTAAACAACTAGCCATTGAGCTCTTTGGTTCTGCTGACAGCATGATTCGCTTTGATATGAGTGAATACATGGAAAAACACAGTGTGGCTAAATTGGTCGGAGCCCCTCCAGGTTATGTTGGTTATGATGAAGCTGGGCAGCTGACTGAAAAGGTTCGTCGCAACCCATATTCTCTCATCCTTCTCGATGAGGTCGAGAAAGCCCATCCAGATGTGATGCACATGTTCCTTCAAGTCTTGGACGATGGTCGTTTGACAGATGGGCAAGGGCGGACAGTTAGCTTTAAGGATGCTATCATTATCATGACCTCAAATGCGGGTACTGGTAAGGCCGAAGCCAGCGTTGGTTTTGGAGCTGCTCGTGAAGGTCGAACCAACTCTGTTCTCGGTGAACTCGGCAACTTCTTTAGCCCAGAGTTTATGAACCGTTTTGACGGCATCATCGAATTTAAACCTCTCAGCAAGGACAACCTTCTCCAAATCGTCGAACTCATGCTAGCAGATGTCAACAAACGCCTCTCTAGCAACAACATCCATCTCGATGTGACGGACAAGGTCAAAGAAAAATTAGTTGACCTAGGATATGATCCAAAAATGGGAGCGCGCCCTCTCCGCCGTACCATTCAAGACCATATCGAGGATGCCATCACTGACTATTACCTTGAAAATCCAAGTGAAAAAGACCTCAAGGCAGTCATGACAAGCAATGGCAAGATTCAAATCAAATCTGCCAAAAAAACTGAAAAAACAGAAGAGATTGCTTCTGAAATAGAAGAATAAATCTATCTAACAAGTGCAGAAAGTCTATCATTTTCTGCACCTTTTTTACTAAAATAAATGTAAAACCTTGACAGCTTGCCCCTCGTCCATTATGATAATAATAAAGACACTAGAGAATGAGGAAAAAGCAATGGCAAACCCAACTTATGGTGATAAAAAAGAGAATGTGACCTACCAGCCCCGCTATGGTGTGTACGCAGTTATTCCGGATGCGGAGAAAAAACAAATTGTCCTAGTTCAAGCTCCCAATGGGGCTTGGTTCTTGCCAGGTGGAGAGATTGAAGCAGGCGAAGATCATCAAGAAGCACTGAAGAGAGAACTAATCGAAGAACTTGGCTTTACAGCTGAGATTGGAACCTATTATGGGCAAGCTGATGAGTATTTCTACTCTCGCCACCGTGATACCTACTACTACAATCCAGCTTATCTCTATGAAGCTATTTCTTTCCAAGAAGTACAAAAACCATTGGAAGATTTTAATCATATTGCTTGGTTTCCTATTGATGAAGCAATTGAAAAACTCAAACGTGGTAGCCATAAATGGGGAATTGAAGCTTGGAAAATCCAGCATGGAATTGGCTAAAATACACGATTTTATCCAAAAAGTGCTATAATAGAGTTAGAAAATCGGAGGAACTGTTATGAAGCTTATCAATACGACAAACTCACACTCGCAACTTGTTAAAAGCCAATTAGAAAGCACAGACGCAACTCTTGTCGAGGTCTATTCTGCTGGAAACACAGATGTAGTTTTCACACAAGCCCCGCTTCACTATGAAATCCTCATTTCCAACAAACACCGTGCTATTCGTGAACCTGAAATCGAAACCATTCAAGACTTCTTCTTGAAACGTAAAATCGATAAAGGAAGCATTGATGAAGCCAATATCAAGACGCTTTATTCAGATAAATTGATTGAGATTTCAATACCTATAAAATAAGAAGACCAGCCGAAAGCTGGTTTTCTTTTGCAAAAAAGATTGGCAGTGCACAGCTACCAATCTTTTAATTCTATTTCACAGCTTCTTTCAAAGCATCTACCTTGTCCAAACGTTCCCATGGAAGGTCAATATCTGTACGTCCCATGTGTCCATAAGCCGCTGTTTGACGGTAAATTGGGCGTTTGAGATCCAGCATTTGAATAATTCCTGCAGGGCGAAGGTCAAAGATTTGACGCGCTGCTTTTTCAAGCTTGCTTTCAGATACTGTTCCTGTACCAAAAGTATCGATACGAACAGAAACAGGTTGCGCCACCCCGATAGCATAGGCCAATTGCACTTCTGCCTTCTTAGCAAGGCCTGCTGCAACGATATTCTTGGCAATGTAGCGAGCTGCATAAGAGGCTGAACGGTCCACTTTCGTCGCATCCTTACCAGAGAAGGCACCACCACCATGGCGAGAGTAGCCACCATAGGTATCCACGATAATCTTACGACCAGTCAAACCTGAGTCCCCTTGAGGTCCACCGATTACAAAACGACCAGTTGGATTGATGAAGAATTTGGTTTGCTCATCCAAGTAAGAAGCTGGGATCACCTCTTTGATAACCTTGTTAATCACATCATTGTGAATTTGTTCATTGCTAACTTCTGGATCGTGCTGAGTTGAAATAACGACTGTGTCCACACGTACCGGACGGTCATTTTCATCATACTCAACCGTAACTTGTGATTTAGCATCTGGACGGAGATAGCTGATTTCACCAGACTTACGAAGTTCTGCCAAACGACGAACCAACTTATGACTGAGTGAGATTGGCAATGGCATGAGTTCTTCTGTCTCATCCACCGCAAATCCAAACATAAGACCTTGGTCACCAGCACCAATCAAGTCAAGCGGATCTTGATCTGCATTTCCACGGACTTCCAAGGCTTCGTTAACTCCTTGGGCGATATCTGGTGACTGCTCAACAAGCGACGGATGAACTCCCACCGTCTCCGCAGAAAAACCATACTCTGTATTGGTATAACCAATCTCTGCAATGGTATCACGAACCACACGGTTGATATCCACATAAGCATTTGTAGAAATTTCACCAAAAACATGGACCGAACCTGTGTATACAGCTGTCTCGGCAGCAACGTGCGCATCTGGATCCTTTGCTAAAATAGCATCCAAAATCGCATCTGAAATTTGGTCTGCAATCTTATCCGGATGCCCCTCAGATACAGATTCAGACGTGAATAATTTACGTTCTGACATAAAAATGTCCCCCCTTAAAAAAATATTGTTATAGAGTTACAAAGTACTGATAG
The DNA here is from genome assembly GCF_001579025.1 of Streptococcus oralis. Classification (GTDB taxonomy): domain Bacteria; phylum Bacillota; class Bacilli; order Lactobacillales; family Streptococcaceae; genus Streptococcus; species Streptococcus oralis_X. Next base: position 412,686 of record NZ_KQ970235.1, on the reverse strand, counting down.
GAAAACTACTAGTAATGAATACCTACCACCTTATCGGGACTATATAACCTTATCATTATACCACTTTTTACTTTTTTTTGCAGTATTTTTGAAAATTCATAAAACTAAGCTAGAAAAAGGAGCTATGTAGCTCCAATTTTATACTTAAAATGTTTGGCGTTTGGCTTTTCGCTCAGCACGCCCACGTGCGCGATTTTCAGCACGCTTGGTTTTGCGGCGTTTTTCATCCACCGCCCATTGAATCTTCTTCTTATAGCCAGGTTTGACTTTTTTCTTTTTCTTTTTAACCAAGCCAATCATTTCAATATCAAGCTTATCCTGCTTCTTTTCACGATTAGCACGACGATCACGGTCATAGGTATCTTGAAACTCTCCGTCTTTGACCATCTTAGGAGTAAACTTGATCCCTAATTTCTCCAACTCACGGATATCCGAGTCATCACTAGGCTGGTAAAGGGTAATCGCTGTACCAGGCAGTCCGTTGCGCCCAGTTCGTCCAACACGGTGAACAAAGAAAGACAAGTCTTGCGGAATGGCATCATTGATAACATGGCTGACACCTTCAATGTCAATTCCACGCGCTGCCAAGTCCGTTGCGACAATGTACTCAAAATCCAGTTTTTTCACTTGATTCATGATCCGCTTACGTTCACGAGGGGCAATATCTCCATGAATCTTTGCTACCTTCAATCCTTGAGCAGTCAAGTAGGCATGTAATTCATCAGCACGCGTTTTTGTGTTAACAAAAATCATAGCTAAATAAGGCTGCATCAACTGAGTCAGTTGGTAAATCTGAGCATTCTTATCACGGCCCTTGGTCGAAATCAACCAGTTATCAATGGTATCTGAGATGACTGTCTTAGTCTTGATTTTTTCCATGACAGGATTTGACAAGTATTTCTTCAAGAACGGTTGCAATTTTTGTGGAATAGTCGCTGAAAAAACCATGAATTGCAAGTCTTTTGGAAGGCTTCCTGCAATCTTATCAACGGTTTCCAAGAAGCCCATATCCAAGGTCATATCCGCTTCATCAATTACAAAGGTCTTGGCCTTGTGAATAGCCAAATCACCAGATTTGACCAAGTCATAGATGCGACCTGGCGTTCCGATAACGATATGTGGTTGGTTGCTGGCAAGTTTTTCAATCTGACGCGCCTTATCCGTACCACCTACATAATTAACCACACGAACTTCGACATCTGAGTGAGCTGCAATCTGACGAGCTGCTTGGTAGATTTGAGTGGCTAACTCACGACTTGGTGCAGTAATGACTGCTTGCACACTATCGCTAGTTTCATCTAATTGCTGGAAAATTGGTAATAAGAAAGTATGAGTCTTTCCTGAACCTGTTTTTGACTCGCCCACCAAGTCACGACCTGCCAAGACAATAGGAATCAACTTTTCCTGAACTTCGGTAGGAGTCGTAAACTTCAACTCCTCCAAGGCTTCTACTATATAATTTTTAAATTGAAATTTCTTAAATGACATACTATCCTCGATTCTATCCTTTCAATTATACCATATTTTGTCCTATTGCAGTAGCCCCATTTGAGTCTCAATCCTGTAGTAAAGATTCAAGTAGCTTAAAAGGTTGGAACCTCTGATTCCAACCTCTTTCATTATTTCCAGGTCAATACAGCATTCAAACCATAATGATCACTGACTTGTGGACTATTTTGTCCATCAAAAACTACTTGCAAACTCTCTACTTCTAACTCTTTGCTCGTAAAGACGTAGTCGATTCGTAATGGCTCGGTATTGCCTTTCCAACCATCAATTTCTGGTGGAACGGTATAGCTACCACTTCTTTCTTTCGCAACTTCAAACGCGTCTTGTAATCCTAATGGGCTAGCTAAAATCGCTTGATAGCCTTCCTGACCAGCTGGATTATTAAAATCACCCGCTAAAATTAGAGGTTTCTTCAACTCTTTTAGTACAGCCTCAAATCGTGCCCACTCTTCTTGGAAACCTTTATCCCACCAAGAGAGATGAACGCTTGCAAGAGCAAGTTCCTTACCTTCAACCTCTGTCTCAGCCAATGCAACTCGGCGAGTATGGTAGTCCGTTGGATCATCTACATCTGATACTAAAATCTCACGCGCCTTAATAGGTGTTTTAGATAAGATAGCTACGCCTTCATGGTAGCGGTCATAGCCAATATGATTGTAAGCCCAAGTCCAGTAGTAGTTTTTCCCTTTCTCAGCCAATTTTTCAACCAGAAGTCGGACATAGTGATCCTGATGAATGGGTTCTGCTGATGGTAAAGCTTGATAGTGATTGTTAACCTCTACCTCAGGCGAAGTCATTTCTTGATTGATTTCTTGGAAACAAATCAAATCATAATCCTTATCAAGAATGTCTTGGAGTAAGATTTGGAATTTTTCCTCTGCTTCCTTCTCCATCCAACTGTGGGTATTGAGTGTTAGAAATTTCATGCTTTTCTCCTAAAACAAGAGGTTGGAAAACAGCTTCCAACCCCAAGTATATTACAATTCTACTTTAGCAACTGCTGTTTTAGCTGCAAGAGAACCTGTTTGTTCTAATTTAACTGATTTGAGGACATCACCATTTGTGAAGACAACCACTGTTGATGTTTTGCGTCCTGCTTCTCGAATAGCATCCAAGTCAGCTGTGACAAGAAGATCACCAGCAGCAACTTTTTGTCCTTCAGAGACATGAACAGTAAATGGTTTTCCTTCAAGACTTACTGTATCCAAACCAATATGAACAAGTACTTCAAGACCTGAGTCAGTGACAAGACCAAGAGCGTGTTTTGTTGGGAAGATACTTGATACAGTACCAGTAACTGGAGATACAATGTTACCATTTGCTGGTTCTACTGCAAATCCATCACCCATCATTTTTTGAGCAAAAACTGGATCTTCTACTTGTTCTAAAGCAACAACTTGACCGTCAGCTACTGAGTAAACATCCTCAGTTACACCTTTGAAATGGACAGTATTTTGTTGAGTTTCTGTCATTTGGCTTGGAAGAGTTTCAGGAATAATTTCACCTGAATCAAGGATATCTTGGATATCAGATTTCAATACGTCAGCTTTTGGTCCGTAGATAGCTTGGACACCTTGTCCTTTCATGACAAGACCCATAGCTCCTTCTGCTTTCCATTGTTCCTCAGTACCAACGCGATCTGCATCTTTAACAGTTACACGAAGACGAGTCATACATGCATCCACATCTACGATATTTGCACGACCGCCAAGAAGGTTAATGATATTTACGGCTTGAGAAGCTGCTGCAACTTTTGGAGTTCCAGGAGTTGCTTCTTCTGATGCTCCTTCAGCTGTTTCGTAGTTTCCGTTACGTCCTGGAGTTGCGTAGTTGAATTTTTTGATCATGAAGTTGGCAATGAAGTACATGATAACCGCAAAGAGAACAGTTACCCAGATAAAGTTAACGATATCCATACCAATACCAGCATTAATTGCCAATGGTGTACGAGTCAAGAATTCAATTGAACCGAATGAGTGGACACGAAGGTGAACAATATCTGCCATAGCAAAGGCAGCACCTTGAACTACTGAATAAACAAGGTAAAGCGGTGTTGCGATGAACATGAACATATATTCGATAGGTTCAGTAACCCCTGTCAAGAATGTTGCAAGGGCTGTCGCAATCATCATACCCTTGTATTGGTGTTTCTTGTCAGCATCAACATTGCGGTAGATAGCAACGATGACACCCATCAAGATACCAAATGAACCGATCATTTGTCCAACTTTGAAACGAGCTGGAGTGACTGTTGTAAGAAGGTGTTGGTATTGGTCAGCATTTGAACCTTTAAGGTTAACAAGGTCAGTTACCCATGCAAGCCAAAGTGGATCTTGACCAAATACTTGTGTTCCTTTTGCTGCACCAGTTAACACTTCGTATGTTCCACCAAGAGCAGTATAGTTCATTGGGATAGTCAACATGTGGTGAAGACCGAATGGCAAGAGCAAACGTTCCAAAGTACCATACAAGAATGGTGCAAGGACTGGAGCAGTTTCTTGTGAGTTGGCAATCCAAATACCAAAGTTGTTGATACCTGTTTGAACTACTGGCCAAAAGGCAGCAAGTACAATCGCTGCAATAGTTGAACGAAGAATAACGACAAATGGTACGAAACGTTTACCATTGAAGAATGAAAGGGCATCAGGAAGTTTACGGAAGTTGTAGTATTTGTTATAAGCTGTTGCCCCAACAAAACCAGAGATAATCCCTACGAAAACCCCCATGTTAAGCGCTGGTGCCTCAAGAACGCTGATAAAGTAGTCAGCAACCTTGATTGAACCACCAAAGAAGGTAGTAACCATTGCTTCAGGGTTTTTCAACATATCACCTGTAACACCGAAGATAGTACCTGTAATACGGTTAATCAAGATAAAGGCAAGTCCGGCTGCAAATGCACCACCTGCACGTTCTTTTGCCCAGCTTCCCCCAATAGCAAGGGCAAACAAGATATGAAGGTTACCGATAACCCCCCAACCAATTTGCTCAAGGATTCCACCTGTAATCACTAGAGGAGCAAGGTTTGGGTCGATCATCACGATTGATTTACCGATTGAGATCATCAATCCCGCCGCTGGCATAACGGCGATAACCACCATTAAAGCCTTACCGAATTTTTGCCAAAATTCGAAAGACAAGACATTTTTGAATGTAGCTTTCATCATTCAAATCTCCTTTATTTTATTTAGGCAAACGTTTTACGAAAACGTTTGCATTTGGTTATGTATTAATTATACCACTTTTATTTTTTTTGTAAAGGCTTTTATAAAAAAATTGTCTATTTTTTTAATTTTTAAAAAGGAAAAAGAGAAGTTTACGAAAACTTCTCTTTTAAAAATGTATTATTTTTCTGATTTGTTCTGCAATTTGCATTTAAATCCAACTAGATCTTCAAGAATCGACGCATCGAAATCCCTGAACCAATTGAACCAATGAAAATTCCAATTATAAATAATAGGACTGTCATCAGAGGAATAAACACATCTGGTGTAATCATTGACAAGTTTTGACCTACCAAGGATTTATTGACAGATTGATAAACCATATTGTAAACAAAAAATACAAGGACAGAAGGAATCGCTGCACCAAGCAAGCCAATAAAAGCACCTTCTAGCAAGAATGGACCACGGATATAGCCATTTCTCGCTCCTACCAGACGCATGATCTGAATCTCACGACTACGTGAAATAATGGTGATACGAATAGTGTTGGAAATGAGGAAGACTGCGATAAAAATCAAGAGCCCTGCAATAACCAATCCCCAAACACGGATAAAGGAAGCTAGTTCAAAAAGTCGTTGAGTGTTGGCTCCACCATCTTGAACCTCTGATACTCCCTCAATTTTCTTAGCTTCCTCAGCTACTGTTTTAACATCACTCGGAGAATTTGTGTCAACGATATAAGCATCATAGAGAGGGTTTGCATCCCCTTCAAAGACCTTCCAATCGTCACCCATTGTTTCCGTTAGTTTTTCGTACTGTTCTTCTTTACTTGAGAAGGTAACACTTTTAACAGCAGGTATAGCTTTCAAGGCATCATAGACCTTGTGGTAGTCATTATTGGTAACTGTCTGACCTTCTTTTTCAATCGTTTCACTGTTATCAGCTACATCCTTACGAATGTATACCATGACCCGAACGTTGTTTTCAATATCGGTAGCCAGTTTAGCTGTGTTAAAAATTACGGATGCAAACAGGGCAACGAGGGTCAAGGTAATCATAACCGAACTCACTGCTGCTACTGTCATCCAGCCATTTCGTTTTAAACTTTTTAATGATTCAAATAAATGGCGAAAAAATCTACTAATCATCGTATCCATATTCTCCTTTAGCTTCGTCACGAACGACACGACCATTTTCAATGGCAATGACACGGTGGCGCAAGGTGTTTACAATCTGACTATTATGGGTAGCCATCAATACTGTAGTACCTTGGAGATTGATGCGTTCCAACAGATTCATAATTTCCCAGGAATTATCTGGGTCCAAGTTTCCTGTTGGCTCATCGGCAATCAATACTTTAGGATTGTTGACAATCGCACGAGCAATCGCAATCCGTTGCTGCTCTCCACCTGAGAGTTCATTAGGGAAAGAGCGAACCTTATGTTTCAAACCAACCAAGTCCAATACTTCCATAACACGTTTTTTGATGTTGCGACGGCTCTCACCGATTACTTCCATTGCATAGGCAATATTCTCATAAACGGTCTTCTTAGGCAAAAGTTTGTAATCCTGAAAGACTACCCCGACACTACGACGTAGAAGCGGGACATCTTTCTTCTTAATTTTAACTAAATTAAAGCCTGCAACTGATAGGCTTCCTTTTTCGATCTTTACTTCTCGGTATAAAGCTCGAATAAAGGTTGACTTACCTGCCCCAGAAGGTCCTACGATATAGGCAAATTCTCCTGGTTCAATGGTAACAGATACACCACGCAGGGCAGTCGTTCCATTGTCATACTTTTTGACAACATCTCTCATTTCAATGATTGACATATGAGTTCCTTTCTATCTTAGCTGATTCGCCACTTGAGGTAGGCATCGATAAAACCATCAAGGTCTCCATCCATCACCTTATCTACCTGAGCAACTTCAAAGCTTGTACGGTGATCTTTTACCATAGTGTAAGGCGTGAAAACATATGAACGGATTTGACTTCCCCAAGTGATTTCTTTTTTCTCACCTTTAAGGGAATCAACTTCCGCAGCTTTCTTTTCTTGCTCCATTTGATAGAGCTTAGCCTGCAACATCTTCATGGCACGATCTCTATTTCCATACTGGGTACGATCGACCGTTGATTGGACGACAGTTCCCGTAGGAATGTGTGTCAAACGCACACCTGTTGAAACCTTATTGACGTTCTGTCCACCAGCACCACCTGAACGGAAGGTATCCATTTTGATATCATCTTCACGAATCTCCACTTCGATGGTATCATCCAACTCAGGCATAACCTCTACGGATGTAAATGAAGTATGGCGACGTTTGGCAGAATCAAATGGCGAAATACGGACCAAACGGTGAACACCCATTTCTGATTTAAGTAGGCCGTATGCATTGGGTCCTTCAAAAGACAAGGTCACAGACTTGATACCTGCTTCATCACCAGCCTGGTAATCCAAGACTTCTACTTTAAAGCCTTTGGCATTTCCATAACGAGTGTACATACGAAGCAACATATCCCCCCAGTCCTGAGCCTCAGTACCACCAGATCCTGGATGAATTTCCAAGATGGCATTATTATGGTCATAAGGTTCTGACAAGAGAAGGGTCATCTCGTAGCTGGTCATCATCTTATCCAGTTCTGTCAACTGTTCAACCAGTTCATCATGGACTGACTCGTCTTCTGCTAAAAAATCCAATAAAATCTCAACTTCATCCTGCAACTCTTCCATTTTACGGAAGGTGTTGTAGGTGTTTTTTAATTCATTTAATTCTTGCGACGTTTTTTGGGCCGCGATATTATCGTTCCAAAAATCAGGTTCTGTCATCTTGTTTTCCAAGATGGCAATCTCTTCCTCTAAACCTTCGAGGTCAAAGAGACCCCCTAAAAGAAGCTAATTTTTCACGATTTGCGTCAA
>NZ_KQ970235.1:403705-405078 GCF_001579025.1 Streptococcus oralis | reverse complement strand
CCCTAAAAGAAGCTAATTTTTCACGATTTGCGTCAATTTTTTGACGAATTTCTGAAATGTCCATAGATACTCCTTTTCATATCGTTTTATTATACCATAATCTCTCATTTCTTTCCATATTTTGCTTTTCACCGCTTTTGATAACAGAAGAAAAGAGGCTCTAAAGCCTCTTGTTTAAAGGACTTTAGCAGAGGTATGAGTGATCTCCTCCACTTGAATTCCTTCTTTTTCAAACTTTTCCTTTAATGAAGTCAAATCGATTTTTCCATCAATTTGAACTTCGATGACGACCTTACCATCCTTACGTGGAATGTTAACAGTATGGGAAATATTTAAATCCTCTTCAACGATTAGAGCTACAATTTTTCCCAGTACTCCGACTTCATTTTCTGTAATGAAACGAACACGAATCCCCTCTTCTCCGTACCCAGCGATTTCCAAGAAAGCCTGAAAAACATCGCGATCTGTAATGACGCCGTAGACCTGATGATTGTCTACGACTGGTAATATCCCAATTTTATTTTTCAGCATCAGGTAGGTCGCATCTTCCAGACTAGCATAGCCAGAAACCGTCACGACATCTCGAATCATTACATCTTTTACTTTGGTTTTATTCAGAAGATAATTCATCTCATAGATAGAGAGACTGGTTGCTTTAGATGGGCTGGCTTCCGCAATGGTTCCTTCTGTTACCAATCCGACTAATTGATCATTTTCGATAACAGGTAAACGGTGCAATCCTTGCTCGCGCATCAAATCTGCTGCGTGTGCTACAGTCGTATCTGGACTGATATAAACTACCTTACGGGTCATGAAATCTTTAACTGCCATGAGACTTCTCCTTCTATATTGTTACTTTTATTATACACTTTCTTAGAAAATCTATCAAACGCTTTCATCTCTTTTTCAAGATTTTGAATAATCTGAGTCTTTTACAAAAAAGAGCTCTAATCTAGAGCTCTATATGTGCAAGTTAACAAACATTATTTATATTTCTTTCAGTTATTAAGGATACTAGCAACTAGTATTGAAAACCTATTATCATCTCCATCCACAACCTAAACTAGACTCCCAGACTAGAGAAGAATTTCTTGCGCAATCCTTATCTGGCGACTAAAAAGGTCCTCCAGACCTTTTTAGCCACCTAGATATGCTTTTCTGACTTCATCGGATGCTGCGAGTTCTTTTCCTGTTCCTGATAGGACAATCTTTCCTGTTTCAAGTACATAACCACGGTCAGAGATAGCAAGAGCCTTGTTAGCGTTCTGTTCAATTAGGAGAACCGTTGTTCCTTGCTTCTGAATATCTTGAATGATATCAAAAATTTCTTGGATAAAGATCGGGGCAAGTCCCATTGACGGCTCATCCAAGAG
>NZ_KQ970235.1:373610-403488 GCF_001579025.1 Streptococcus oralis | reverse complement strand
ATCGGGGCAAGTCCCATTGACGGCTCATCCAAGAGAAGAAGCTTAGGTGTAGACATGAGAGCGCGTCCCATAGCCAGCATCTGCTGTTCACCACCTGAAAGAGTTGCCGCATCTTGGTTTTTACGCTCTTCCAAACGAGGGAAGCGTGAGAAAACTTTTTTCAAGTTGGCTTGATTTTCTTCACGATTTTTCTTTAAAAAGGCTCCCATTTCTAAGTTTTCCATAACAGTCAAGCCTGGAAAAACATGGCGTCCCTCAGGAACTTGTGAAAGACCACCTGCCACGATTTTTTGTGCAGGCAACTTTTGAATTTCTTTTCCTAAAAACTGAATTTTACCAGCACTTGGACGAACCAAACCTGAAAGGGTACGAAGAATGGTTGTTTTACCAGCACCATTGGCACCAATCAAGGAAACAACTTCACCTTCATTAACCTCGAAACTTACATCACGAACTGCTTGGATCATACCGTAATGCACAGAGAGGTTTTCAACTTTTAACATAGACATTAGGCTTCACCTCCTAGATAAGCTTCGATAACGCGTTTGTCGTTCTTGATCTCATCCGGAGTCCCATGAGCGATTAACCGACCATATTCAAGAACATAGATACGCTCAGTGACTTCCATAACCAAATTCATGTCGTGTTCGATGAGCATGATGGTAATTTTAAATTCATCTTTGATACGACGGATCAATTCTGTCAATTCAGCTGTTTCTTGTGGATTCATCCCAGCTGCAGGTTCATCCAGAAAGAGGATTTTAGGTTCAGTTGCCAGAGCACGAACGATTTCTAATCGACGTTGTTGGCCATAGGCCAGATTCTTCGCAAGAGTATCTGCGTCACCATCCAAATCAAAAATCTTCAGCAAGTCCAAAGCTTTGCTTTTTAATTCTTCCTCATTCTTATAAAAAGCTGGTAGACGTAGAAAGCTCGCAAGGACATGTTGTTTATGATGATTGCTAAATGCAATCAAAACATTTTCCAAAACTGTTAAGTCCTTAAACAGACGAATATTTTGGAAAGTACGACTGAGTCCAAGTGAAGCAATCTTATAGGGAGTTTTCCCATTTAGGAGATGACCATCTAGTGTCACAGTACCTTCGCTTGGTTCATAAACACCAGTCAAGAGATTGAAAAGGGTTGTTTTACCAGCCCCGTTTGGTCCGATCAAACCAACCAATTCTCCCTCGTTCAATTCAAGAGTGACATCTCCAACAGCTGTTAGACCGCCAAAATGTTTGGTTAACTGTTTAACTTCAAGTAGTGCCATTAGTTTTGTCCCTCCTTCTTCGATTTTTTAAAGAAACGTGATAGACTCAATTCCCATGTCCCAAGAAGTCCACCTGGTCTGAAAATCATCACCAATACAAGAGCCAAGGCGTAGATAATCATACGTACGCTAGCAACATCTTGAAGGAGCATATTTAAAATTCCTAAAACAATCGCTGAAACGATAGTCCCAGTAATCGATCCAAGTCCACCAAACACAACGATAATCAACACGTTGATGGAATTAATAAAGGTGTAATCTTTTGGAACAACAGATCCGATAAAACCGGCCTGAAGTGAACCAGCAATACTAGCTGTAATGGCACCAAAGACAAAAGCGATTATCTTGATCTTTGTAGTGTTTACCCCAACGGACTCTGCAGCAATCTCATCCTCACGAACAGATAGAGTAGAGCGTCCAATTGGACTACGTAGGAAGTTGAGAGTTGCAATAGTTGTGATCACCACAAATAGATAAACCATTTGCCAGTTGGTAAAGTTTGGAATACCCAAGATACCAGCAGCACCGTTGGTCAAACTACCACCATTAATGATAAAGATACGAATGATTTCTGAAACACCTAGTGTCGCAACAGCCAGGTAGTCACCCTTCAAACGAAGTGTCGGAATCCCAACGAGCAAAGCAACTGCACCAGAAATCAAAGCGCCCAAGACCATTGCTCCAAAGAAGGCACCATAGGTTGGTGATTTTGAACCAATAATCGCTGCTGCATAAGCCCCAATTGCCATAAAACCTGCATGACCAAGTGAGAATTGTCCTGAAAAACCAACGATTAAGTTCAAACCTACTGCAAGGATGATATTAATCCCAATTTGTTCTAAAATTTGGACATGGAATAGATTGAGAACACCAGCAGAAACCAGTACGCTAATCAATCCATAACCCGCTAACAGAAGGAATAACCAGAGAATATTTACTTTAAGATTTGTCTTCATTGTTTACACCTTCTCTTTCACATTCTTACCAAGGATACCCGCAGGTCGAACAATCAGAATCAAAAGCAAGATTCCATACACGATAGCATCACGGAAATCAGACATACCGAAGGCAGTAGCAAATGTTTCCAACAAGCCAATCACAAATCCCCCTAGAGCTGCACCAGGAATAATCCCGATACCACCCAGTACGGCCGCAACGAATGATTTCAAACCCGGAGTCACACCCATCAAAGGTTCCAGAGAGTTGTAGTAAAGGGCAATGAGGACACCTGCTGCACCAGCAAGAGCTGAACCCAAAGCAAAGGTAAAGCTGATTGTGCGATTTACATTAATTCCCATCAATTGAGCTGCGTCACTATCAACTGATACCGCACGCATGGCTTTCCCCATTTTTGTTTTTTGGACGATCAATTGCAATAAAACCATCAAGAGTACAGAAACTGCTAAAATCATCAATTGAACATTTGTCAAGCTAATTGGTCCCAAGTCAAAGCGGACTGTTTCAATTGCTTGAGGGAAGGCACGAGTATTGGCGCCTACTAGATAAACCATTCCGTATTCCAGTAGGAAAGAGACTCCGATGGCAGTAATTAATACAGCAATACGTGTAGAGTGTCGCAAAGGACGGTAAGCAAGAAATTCAATCACAACACCAAGTAGTGCGGTTCCTGCCATTGAAATAATTAAAGCTAAAAAGAAATCCATTTGGAAAGAATTAATCAAAAAGTAACCAATAAAGGCACCCATCATATAAATATCACCGTGGGCGAAGTTGATGAGTTTGATAATTCCATAAACCATGGTATAACCCAGAGCCAAAAGTGCATAAACACTACCCAGAATTAGACCATTCACAAGTTGTTGGAGCATAGCATTCACTCTTTTCTATCCTTATTTTTTAGAAAATTTCATTATTTTCACAAGTTCATAAACACCGAAACAGGGAGTGAGTCAAAGGCTCATTCCCCATTTCAAGTACTATTCTAATGTTATGGTTTTACAACTTCTGCTTCTTCAACTTTACCATTGTTCATGGTCATCATGTAAGCAGTTTTCACTGTATTGTGGTCAGCATCAAAGCTTGTTTGACCAGTTACACCATCAAAATCTTTGGTTTTAGCAAGGTTGTCCTTGATCTCACCTGAGTTTTTAGCACCTTTTGCAGCATTTGCTACTAGGTAAACTGAGTCATAGGCCAAAGCTGAGAATGTTGAAGGCTCTTCATTGTATTTAGCACGGTATGCTTCAAGGAAAGCTTTAGCTTTTGCAGAAACATCAACAGTAGTTGAGAATCCTGAGATGAAGTAAATGTTCGATGCTCTTTCAGCAGTTGCTTGTTGAACAAATTCTTCACCGTTAAATCCATCACCACCAATGATTGGTTTATCAATTCCCATACCACGAGCTTGGTTTACAATTTTACCAGCTTCTGTGTAGTAACCTGGAACAACGATAGCATCAAACTCTTTCCCTTTCATTTTTGTAAGGGCTGCTTGGAAGTCAGTATCACCTGCTACAAACGTTTCATCTGCTACAATCTCACCCTTGTAAGCTTCGCGGAAAGATTTAGCAATACCTTTTGCATAGTCACTAGCGTTGTCAGTATAAAGAACAACCTTCTTAGCATTCAATTTGTTTGTTACATAGTTAGAAATAATCTTCCCTTGGAAGCTATCTTGGAATGTTCCGATAAATAGGTAATCTTGACCTTTAGTCAAACCGTCTTGAGTAGCACTTGGTGAAATCAATGGCACTCCAGCTTTAGTAGCGTTAGCTACAGCTGCAGCAGTTGCACCAGATGTCGCAGGTCCTACAATAGCTGCTACTTTTGATTGGGTAACAAGGTTTGTTGTAACAGAAGCTGCTTCAGCAGTTTCTGACTTGTTGTCTTTGTCCACAACTTCGATTTGTTTTCCATCAATTCCACCTGCAGCGTTGATTTCGTCTACAGCAAGTTGGGCACCTTTTTGTTCAGCTGTACCGTAAGCAGCTACAGCACCTGTCTCTTCAAAGTTAAAACCGATTTTGATTGTTTTTTCGTCTACTGGATTTCCAGTTGTGTTTGACGCTCCTGACTTAACTTCTCCACAGGCAGCAAGAAGAGCCACACTAGCAAGAGCCACAAAAGATAGGGCAAATTTTTTCTTCATTTTTAATCTCCTTATAGTTGTTTCAAAAAATAGTATGTTAAGAATATACCGAATTATCAGAAAATTGTCAATACATTTATTTAATTTTTTATATGATAACGTTTTCTTCGTTACGATAGAGATTGCCAACGAAGGGAGTTTCTAGCTCTTGAATATGGCAACGTCTAATTTTCTTGATATATCTTTCCTTACCTAATCTCTCAACTAAGTCATCTAACTCCTCAGTTGGAACATAGAGCTGCAAGTAACGATGTTTTTTGGAATGGTAACAGATATCACCGTATTCCTGAATTTTTTTTGCATCTCGATTATAGTAGAGATAGATGATTAATCCTGATCGATTTGTTTTTTCAAACATGAGGAATCCTCTTTCTAAGAAATCTTCTCCTATTATATCAAAAAAAGCAAACTCCGTCGAGTTTGCTTTCTAGGTTGCTTAGCTTAAAGAATTATTGGCCATGATTTCATCAATAAAGCCATATTCAAGTGTTTCTTGGGCACTCATCCAGTAATCACGTTCTGCATCTGCATGAATTTGCTCGACTGATTTACCAGAGTTATCTGCAAGGATTTGCTCCAAAGTCTTACGAGTTTTGAGCAAGTGCTCTGCAGCGATTGCCATATCTGTCTGTTGGGTACCACCACCTGTACCACCCATTGGTTGGTGAATCATGTACTCTGCATTTGGAAGCATGAAACGTTTGCCTTTTGCGCCACTTGATGCAATGACAGTCCCCATGGATGCAGCCATCCCCATAACGATTGTTTGGACATCCGCTTTGATAAAGTTCATGGTATCAACGATTGCCAAACCAGCAGACACAGAACCTCCAGGTGTGTTGACATAAAGGTAAATATCTTTTGTACTATCTTGGGCATCCAAGAAGAGCAACTGGGCGATAACGGAGTTGGCCATGTTGTCTTCAACTGGACCTGTTAGCATGATGATGCGGTCTTTCAGAAGACGAGAGTATATGTCATAGGAACGTTCTCCACGGCTTGTTTGTTCAATAACTACAGGAATCATTCATTTCTCCTTTTATGTTGAATTTTCTTAGTCTTACGACTCAATACAGAACTATTATATCTTTTTGGTCAAAAAAGGTCAAATTTAATTTATAACAAACATTAAATTTAGTATCAAAAATCACTTTTTCCAATTAGAAGGAGAAAAACCTACGTACTTAGTTCCCTTATATTCTAAATGCTCTAATTTCCCAATAACATCCTGCTCATTTTTAGTCACAGTACATCGAAAACGAATCTCTTTACCACTTAATAAATCATTTATTTCTTGTTCAGAAAATTCATGATTACACCATTTACGTTTAAAACGAACATTCTCCCCATTCCAATCACCAGATACATACAGGTCATCATTATCTTCCATAGCTTTATTTACTAGTTCATCATAGGCTTCGGCAATATTTTCTTCCTCACCTAAAATTTCCTCCCAATCAAATCCCATATTAAATTTCTCTCTTCTCTAGGTTATTTAGTACCGAACAAGCGGTCTCCAGCATCTCCAAGACCTGGAACGATATAACCGTGTTCGTTCAAGCGTTCATCCAAGGCTGCTGTAAAGATTTCTACATCTGGATGTGCTTCTTGGAGAGCTTTCACTCCTTCTGGAGCAGATACTAGGCAGACAAACTTTATATTTGAAGCACCACGTTTTTTAAGGGAATCTACTGCCAAGATTGCTGAGCCACCTGTTGCCAACATTGGATCAACGACAAAGATTTGACGTTGGTCAATATCCTCAGGCAATTTCACCAAGTATTCAACTGGTTGAAGGGTTTCTTCATCACGGTACATACCGATATGACCAACTTTGGCTGCTGGAACCAAGCTCAAGAGGCCATCTACCATCCCGATACCTGCACGCAAGATTGGGACAATCGCCAATTTTTTCCCAGCCAATTGTTTTTGAACGGTCTTTGTGATAGGTGTTTCGATTTCCACATCTTCAAGTGGAAGATCACGAAGTACTTCATATCCCATCAACATTGCGATCTCATCTACTAACTCACGGAAAGCTTTTGTGGAAGTGTCTGTACGACGCAAGATAGACAATTTGTGCTGAATGAGTGGATGATTAATGACTTCAATTTTTCCCATTTTCTGAGTTCCTTCTTTCAATTTATTCTTCTTATTATATCAAAAAACGGTTTAAAAAGCTTTCTAAACCATTTATTTTAATTAATTTTTAAATCAAATCTGCCTCTTGGAGAGCTGTCTGAACAGTCTCTAATGGTAAATGGGTTAACTCGGTGCCTTTTTCTTGATAAAGGTACTGGGCATAGTCATCCATTCGGTACTGATTGATATAGACTACACGTTTACAACCGACTTGTAAGAGTTGTTTTGTGCAATTTAAACAAGGGAAATGGGTCACATAGGCTATAAATCCTCTGGGAACACCTCGTTCGGCTCCTTGCAAGATGGCATTAACCTCGGCGTGAAGGGTTCGAACACAGTGACCTTCAATGACCAGACATTCGTGGTCAATACAGTGCTCCGTTCCTGATACAGAACCATTATAGCCAGTTGAAATGACTTTATTGTCCTTAACGAGGACAGCTCCCACTTTGGCACGTTTACAGGTCGAACGATTAGCAATCAGTAAAGCCTGGGCTGCAAAGTACTCATCCCAAGCCAGTCTTTTTTCTGTCATAAGTCTTCTCCTTATCCTCTATTTTTTGAAAAATGGCAAGCGTAAATCTGCAATCTTTTCAGCTGGAACCTTCATGCCATCCTTGATCCATTTGAGCAGAACCGATACGATGGCAGAGCTCCAAAAGGAATGAAGGTAGCTACTGACACCTTTTGATTTCCCGTGGTATTTTTCTAGAAATTCCTGCATGGCTTGGACAAAAATCTTTTCCAAATGATAGTCCAGAGCAAGTTGGATAACCTTGGCTTCTTTCTTAGCTGCGCGGAAAAGGTGTACCCAGACTAGATAAAGATCGGTTTTGACATCGTAGTGGCTCAACTGTTCCATAATGTTATGGACACTGCGTTTAAAAACACTTTCCAAAATCTCTTCTTTGGAGTCATAGTTACGATAGAAGGCAGCACGAGAGACACCCGCCCGTTTGACCAGCTCCGAAATGCTGATCTTAGCCAAGTCTTTTTTCTCTAGAAGCTGCAAAAGAGCCGTCTCGATTGCTTCTCTGGTTAAAAAATTGGATTCTTGATTTGATTTTCTGAGATTTTCAAGAGATTTTTCAGATATTTTACGTTCAGACATAACAATTTCTTTCTACTTGTGACAACAGAGAGGTGGTACTTTTGTTTCAAGGGCTTTCATGATATAATTGTAAAAAAAGACAGAACCTTTGTCAATGTATAAGTGACAAAGATGGAGAATTTCTATGACTTGGAAGATTGTAGCTGACTCTGGTTGTGATTATCGTCAACTGGCAACTCCTGCTATTGATACGGAATTTGTTAGTGTTCCTTTAACCATTCAAGTAGCTGATCAGGTCTTTATCGATGATGCCAATCTTAACATTGACCACATGATGGAAACCATGTATGCGACTTCTGAGGCTTCAAAATCAGCTTGTCCTAGCCCTGATGATTACTTGCGTGCATTTGAAGGTGCTAAGCATATCTTTGTCGTTACTATCACTGGTACTCTTTCAGGTAGCCATAATAGTGCACAACTCGCTAAGAATATCCACCTTGAAGAACATCCTGACACTCAGATTCATGTGATCGATACATTGTCTGCAGGTGGTGAGGTTGACTTGATTGTCGATAAAATCAATAGCTTGATTGATCAAGGACTTTCTTATGAGGAAATTGTTAATGCTATTACAGCCTACCAAGAAAAAACGAAGTTGCTCTTTGTCCTCGCTAAGGTCGATAACTTGGTAAAAAATGGCCGTTTGAGTAAGCTTATCGGTACAGTTGTTGGCCTTCTCAACATCCGTATGGTTGGGGAAGCAAGTGAAACTGGAACCCTAGAACTACTCCAAAAAGCGCGTGGACCAAAAAAATCTCTTCAAGCAGCCTATGAAGAACTCATCAAGGCTGGCTACGCTGGTGGCCGTATCGTCATGGCTCATCGCAGCAATGATAAATTCTGTCAGCAATTGTCAGAACGCTTGCTGGAAACTTTCCCACAAGCGGATATCAAAATCATCCCGACGTCTGGTCTCTGTAGTTTCTATGCAGAAGATGGCGGTTTGTTGATGGGATATGAAATTAACTAAGATTATGAGCAACAAGAGATGCCAAGCATCTCTTGTTTTTTGTGGTACAATAGAGCTATGAAACATTTTGATACTATTGTCATTGGTGGAGGACCTGCAGGTATGATGGCTACGATTTCCAGTAGCTTTTATGGTCAGAAAACTCTTCTCATCGAAAAAAATCGCAAACTTGGGAAAAAATTAGCTGGAACGGGCGGTGGTCGTTGTAATGTAACCAACAATGGAACCTTAGATGACCTAATGGCAGGCATCCCGGGAAATGGGCGTTTTCTTTACAGTGTCTTCTCTCAGTTTGATAACCACGATATCATCAACTTTTTTACGGAAAATGGTGTTAAACTCAAGGTCGAGGACCACGGACGCGTCTTTCCTGCTAGTGACAAGTCTCGGACCATTATCGAGGCGCTAGAAAAGAAAATCACTGAACTCGGTGGTCAAGTTGCTACTCAAACAGAAATTGTTTCGGTTAAAAAAATAGACGACCAGTTTGTCCTTAAGTCCGCAGACCAAACCTTCACTTGTAATAAACTGATTGTCACAACTGGCGGAAAATCCTATCCTTCTACAGGTTCGACTGGTTTTGGTCATGAGATTGCCCGTCATTTTAAACATACCATTACTGAACTTGAAGCTGCTGAGAGTCCTTTGTTGACTGATTTTCCACACAAAGCGCTTCAGGGGATTTCACTAGACGATGTGACCTTAAGCTATGGCAAACATGTCATCACTCATGATTTGCTTTTTACCCACTTTGGTTTGTCAGGTCCTGCTGCCCTACGCATGTCTAGCTTTGTCAAGGGAGGTGAAGTCCTTTCTTTGGATGTCTTACCTCAACTTTCTGAAAAGGACTTGGTGGCATTTCTAGAAGAAAACCGTGAAAAATCCTTGAAAAATGCCTTAAAAACTTTGCTTCCAGAACGCTTGGCAGAATTTCTTGTGCAAGGCTATCCTGAAAAAGTCAAACAACTGACTGAAAAGGAACGCGAACAACTTCTCCAGTCCATCAAGGCTCTCAAAATCCCTGTAACTGGAAAAATGTCTCTTGCCAAGTCCTTTGTCACCAAAGGCGGTGTCAGTCTCAAGGAAATCAATCCCAAAACCCTCGAAAGTAAGCTAGTCCCTGGCCTCCACTTTGCTGGCGAGGTACTGGATATCAACGCCCACACGGGTGGCTTTAACATCACTTCTGCCCTCTGCACCGGCTGGGTGGCAGGCTCCAATCCAATAAATACCAAATAAGAAAGGAAGTCCTTTGGAACATATTATTTTACTAAGAGGCGTTACTCCTAATGGAAAAAATGCTATCCCGAAAATGTCTTATTTGGTAGATATTTTGACAGAAGCTGGTTTTCAACACGTTCGAACCTATATTCAAAGTGGGAATATCATTCTTGAGAGTGACTCAGATTTAGAAGAAACACGAGAACGCGTTCATACTTTGATAAAGGAAAAAATTGGGGCCGACTTAAAAATGGTTATCAAGAATAAGAACGATTTTGAAAAGATTGTTCATGAGAATCCATTTAAAGAAGACTACCTTCATGATCGTGTGCATGTAATTCTTTATCAAGGACTTATCCAAAGTCTGCCACTAGAAAAATTGAAAACTGACTACGGCGAGGAAGAAATCTGTGTAGGCGATTACTGTCTCTACCTCTATCTCCCTAGAACTGCAAAACAAAAGAAACTTAATACCAACTATCTTGAAAAGCTTTTTAATGTAGATTTGACCATGCGAAAACTGAATGTAGTAGAAAAATTATTAAGCAAGTAGTATTTGAATTTAGAAAAAAATCGGAAGAATACTCCTCCGATTTTATTTTGTCTGAGTCTGGACATAGTGAGCAATGACATCTGATGTGTACTGGGCTGTACCAGGTCCAAACTTATCAATATTTTCTTTAAACTCTGGGTTATATACGTAGCCTTTGCCGATATGACCGAATACCTCAACAGAACAATCAAATCCATAAGTACGGATGGCTTCCAAGAGCTTGGCTGCTTGCTCTTGGTTTTCAGTTGCTGTTGCAGGTAAACCAGCTTGAAGATTTTGTGCCAAGGTTCGAAAAACTTGGTTGAAGGCAGCCGTAGCTTCGTCTTCGTGACCTTTTTGGCGCTCGATCGCTTGGTCCATCACTTCTTGTCCATACTTCTCTACCGCTTCTTGGTGGTATTTTTGATGATCTTGATAGCTAAATCCAGTAAATTTTTCCTCAATGGTCATTTTTCTTTCTCCTTTTTGTTCTTGTATGGTTTTTTGCAAGGTGGAAATCAAGGTATCCAGATGTTGCCTTTCTCGAGTTAAATAGTCCAACTGCCTGGTCAAATGGGGCAATAAATCTGTCCTTTCTTCCTTTAATAACTCTGCTATTTTTTCTAAAGAAAAGCCTAGATATTTGTAGTACAGAATGACCTGAAGTCGTTCCAAATCCTCCTGACTATAGGTTCGATAGCCATTTTCCGACTTCAACGGAACCAAGAGCCCTATCTTATCGTAGTGATGCAGGGTCTTAACAGAGACACCTGAAAGCTGCGCAGCTTCTTTTATATGGTACATGATTTCCTCCTTATACTCAATGAAAATCAAAGAGCAAACTAGGAAGCTAGCCGCAAGCTGTACTTGAGTACGGTAAGGCGACGCTGACGTGGTTTGAATTTGATTTTCGAAGAGTATTACATTGATAGTATAACCCCTCCCCCTAGGTCAGAGTCAAGCGTTTTTGCGAAAAATTTTTAACTTTTTGAGAAAGGTGTGAAAACTTGAAAATGGTTTTCTTGACAGACCTTAGAAAACATGATAGGATAGTCAAGTCTATCAATCAAACAGAAGGCTCGTAAAGAGCCATTGAGGGAAGGCTATTTGACAACTCAAGTAGCCTTTTCTTATTTTAAAAAACGAGATTGGAGTTTCAACTATGTCAGAAAAATCGCAATGGGGATCGAAACTAGGCTTTATTCTAGCATCTGCTGGTTCAGCCATCGGACTTGGAGCCGTTTGGAAATTTCCCTACATGACTGCTGCTAATGGCGGTGGAGGCTTTTTACTAGTCTTTCTTATTTCTACCATTTTAATCGGTTTCCCGCTCCTGCTTGCTGAATTTGCCCTTGGTCGTAGTGCTGGCGTTTCCGCTATCAAAACTTTTGGAAAACTGGGCAACAATAACAAGTACAACTTTATCGGTTGGATTGGTGCCTTTGCCCTCTTTATCCTTCTCTCCTTTTACAGTGTCATTGGAGGATGGATTCTAGTCTATCTATGTATTGAGTTTGGAAAATTGTTCCAACTTGGTGGAACGGGTGATTATGCTCAGTTATTTACTTCAATCATTTCAAATCCAGCCATTGCACTAGGAGCTCAAGCTGCCTTTATCTTATTGAATATCTTTATTGTATCACGTGGAGTCCAAAAAGGGATCGAAAGAGCTTCGAAAGTCATGATGCCCCTGCTCTTTATCATCTTTGTCGTGATCATTGGGCGCTCTCTCAGTTTGCCAAATGCCATGGAAGGCGTTCTCTACTTCCTCAAGCCAGACTTTTCAAAACTGACCAGTGCTGGTCTCCTCTATGCTCTGGGACAATCTTTCTTTGCCCTCTCACTAGGGGTGACAGCCATGCTGACCTATGCGTCCTACTTGGACAAGAAAACCAATCTGGTCCAATCAGGGATTTCCATTGTAGCCATGAACATCTTGGTATCCATCATGGCAGGTCTAGCCATTTTCCCAGCCATGTCAGCCTTCAACATCCAGTCCGAAGGTGGGCCAAGCCTGCTCTTTATCGTCTTACCTCAACTCTTTGACAAGATGCCCTTTGGAACTATTTTCTACATTCTTTTCCTCTTGCTCTTCCTCTTTGCGACGGTCACTTCCTCTGTCGTGATGCTGGAAATAAATGTGGGCAATATTACCAATCAGGACAACAGCAAACGTGCCAAATGGAGTGCCATTTTAGGAATCTTGACCTTCGTCTTTGGCATTCCTTCAGCCCTATCTTACGGTGTTATGGCAGATGTTCACATCTTTGGAAAGACCTTCTTTGATGCTATGGACTTCTTGGTTTCCAATCTCCTCATGCCATTTGGAGCTCTCTGCCTGTCACTTTTTACAGGCTACATCTTTAAAAAGGCTCTTGCTATGGAGGAACTCCATCTCGATGAAAAAGCATGGAAACAGGGACTTTTCCAAGTCTGGCTCTTCCTTCTTCGTTTTATCATTCCCATCATCATCATCGTGGTTTTTATCGCCCAATTTATGTAATCAAAAAGGACTTGAGTAGTAAACTCAGGCCCTTTCTTTTTATGGATGGCTAACAATCAATTCCAGCCCTTGCCCTTCTAGAGTCCAAGTTTCAACATCACTTGGTAGGATAAAGTGACTACCTTTTTGGATTGGATAGTTTTTCCCGTCAACTATTAGCTGACCGTTCCCAGCCAAGACACTAAACAAGCTATAGTCAGCTATCTTTTCAAAGTCAGCTTTTCCAGTGATTTCCCACTTGTAAACTGCGAAGAAATCATTAGAAACAAGGAGAGTGGAACGTAAATCATCAGCTTTGATAGTGACAGGTCGGCTATTGGCAGGTTCTCCAATGTTTAAAACATCGATGGATTTTTCAAGGTGAAGTTCACGCAAGTTGCCCTTGTCATCCTTACGGTCAAAGTCATAGACACGATAGGTGGTATCGCTAGACTGCTGGGTTTCAAGAATCAAGATACCCGCCCCGATAGCGTGCATGGTACCACTTGGTACATAGAAGAAATCTCCAGCCTTAACTGGCACTTTTGTCAGCAAGGTATCCCAGTTCTTGTCCTCGATTTGCTGGCGGAGTTCTTCTTTTGACTTGGCATTATGACCATAGATAATCTCTGAACCTTCGTCTGCAGCGATGATATACCAGCATTCTGTTTTTCCGAGCTCACCTTCATGTTCTAATCCATAAGCATCGTCTGGATGAACTTGGACACTGAGCCAGTCGTTGGCATCGAGAATTTTAGTTAAGAGAGGAAATACAGGTTCTGGACGGTTGCCAAACAACTCACGATGTTCCACATACAAAGTAGCGAGATCTGTTCCCTCGTAGCGACCATTAGCTACCTTAGAAACTCCATTTGGGTGAGCTGAGATAGCCCAGTATTCTCCGATTTTTTCACTTGGAATGTCGTAACCAAACTCATCACGTAGCTTGGTTCCACCCCAGATTTTTTCTTGCATAACTGATTGTAAAAATAATGGTTCTGACATGTCGATCTCCTGTCTGATTTTTCTCCCCTCATTATAGCAAAAAAAGAGTTCGAATTGAACTCTTTTTCACATCTTATAAAGTAGGGAGAAGATTTTATAAAAATAGTGAACAAATGTGTTCTACTTAATACTTGCACCATTGCTGGCAATGACATCCTTGTACCAGTAGAAGGATTTCTTCTTGCTCCGTTTGAGACTTCCTTGACCTACATTATCACGATCCACATAGATAAAACCATAGCGCTTGTTCATTTCGCCTGTCCCAGCTGAAACCAGATCTATACAACCCCAAGTCGTATAACCAAGCAATTCAACGCCATCTTGGTAAATAGCATCTCGCATAGCCTTGATGTGGGCTTCTAGATAAGCAATCCGATAGTCATCTGCTACATCACCATTTTCATCTGGAGTGTCTATAGCGCCGAGTCCATTTTCTACAATGAACATAGGCTTTTGATAACGATCCCAGATGGCATTGAGGGTGATTCGAAGTCCCAGTGGGTCAATCTGCCAACCCCATTCTGAGGATTCCAGATAGGGATTTTTGATAGAGGCAAAGACATTTCCAGCTGTCAGATCCGTCATTTCTGGATCGCCTGAAGCCACTCGACTCGCATAATAAGAGAAGGAAACAAAGTCAACAGTGTGATTCTTTAACAAGTCCAAATCCTCTGCCGTCATTTCTATCTCAATTCCCTCACGCTCCCACTGCTTCTTGGCATAGTTTGGGTATTCCCCACGCGCTTGGACGTCAATGAAGAAGTAACTCTTGCGGTCTTGCTCCATAGCTGCCCAGTAGTCTCTCGGATGGGCAGTGTTAGGATAATATTGCCCTGCTGCCAACATACATCCCACCCTGTTTTCTGGGTCAATTTCGTGGGCAAGCTTAGTCGCCATAGCCGAGGCTACCAGCTCATGGTGGGCTGCTTGGTATTTGACCTGATCTTGATTTTCTCCTTCTTCAAAACAAATCCCTGCTCCTAAAAAGGGGGCATGCAAAATCATATTGATTTCGTTGAAGGTTAGCCAGTACTTGACCAAGCCCTTGTAACGGGTAAAGAGGGTGCGACAAAGATTTGCGTAAAAGTCCAACATGCGACGATTGCGCCAACCACCGTACTCCCTAATTAAGTGCATGGGGCAATCAAAATGCGTGATGGTCACCAGTGGCTCGATCCCATGCTTGTGGCACTCCTTAAACAAATCCTCATAAAAGGCTAGACCAGCTTCATTTGGCTCTGCTTCATCTCCCTTAGGAAAAATCCGAGTCCAAGCGATGGAAAGTCGATAGGTTTTAAATCCCATTTCTGCAAAAAGCGCAATATCTTCCTTGTAATGATGGTACATATCAATGGCTTCCTTTGCTGGGTAAAAATAGCCCTCCTCAAAAGAAAACATCTTTTTCTGACCTGTAATAATGGCCTCACGGTCTGGACCAATCGGTACCACATCCACATTAGCCAGACCACGACCGTCCTGATTATAAGCACCCTCACATTGATTAGCCGCCGTTGCACCACCCCAGAGAAATCCTTCTGGAAATTGTAGTATTTCTGTCATCACTTTACCTCGATTGATTTATTACTTCTATTATACTAAAAAGGAGGCAAAAAGTTTTGAACTCTCTGGATAATGATAGCACTAAACTTACTTTTATATATACGAAAAAAAGACTGAAACCAGTCTTCTTTTTAAATCAATGCCGTAATAGCCGTTACTAGTCCAAAAACGATACCTGGCGCATTAGCAGCCGCGAGGGGAATATCTCTTTCTTTCTTGAAAAGACCGTAATAAACCCATAAACTACAGTTGATGGCTGCGACCAAGGGCTGGATGAAATTTCCTTTTTGACCAGCCAAGTTGTTCATGATTTGTGGGAAGTAAGACACATACATCATAACGGACATGAAGGTCGCTACCCAACCCAAAATTTTCATTTGTTTTTCAGACATTTTCAAAACCTCTTTCATTTTTATGAATCATATTTTATAATCTTTTTTCAAAACAATCAAGACTTTGTAGCTTTTGTTATGAAGTTGTAAACTATCACAATCTTGTGATAAGAAAGAGGAAACAGAAAAAGACCGGATTGCTCCGATCTTTTAATAGTTCATATGCGCACATTCTTTTTTTAAGAATCATTATGGTTAGCTTCAAATGATTACGCGCCCTATTTCATACGATAAAAATCAAGCACTAAACCAGCTGGACCTTTTACAAGCAAGGACTCTGTTCCCCAATCAGGTTGAACATTAAAACTATCATACAGTCATTCATAAAAACAGTATCTTTTAATCCTTTTCTTCACGAACATAATTGTAGATAGTAATACATACAGATAAAAAACTAAAAAGACAGATCATCTGTATGATGATTTTTACAGGTTGACGAAGTAAACCAAACTGAGTTAGGATAACAAAAAGAGAGGAGCCCGCTATCATTACCTGAAAAAAGATAAGCGTCAAACTAAATCGATTTTTCATTTCTGCTCCTTTCTTACCACTATCACTTCATCTAAACGCTCATAAACGCTTTTATCATGAGTCGCAATGATAATAATACGTTTTTCATTTTGTAACCCAAGAATCAAATCAATAATCTCTCGGCTATTTTTTTCATCCAACGAAGCCGTAGGTTCATCCGCAAGTACAATTGGAGAATCCTTTAGCATAACTTTAGCTATGGCAACACGTTGGGCTTCCCCACCAGATAAAGAATAAATTTTCCGATTCAAATCGAGCTGGAGATGAACCTTTTTTAATGCTTCACACATTTGTTCCACTTTATCTTTTCTGGAAAGTTTCTTGCCAATAAAAGCCAATTCCAAATTATCTTTAATACTCCTGTTTTCAATTAATCCATAATTTTGAAAAAGATAGCTAACAAAATCTTTAAAATAAGTTTTTTCCTTTATCTTTCTAAGGTCAATGCCATTTATTTCTACTGTACCATTTTGAGCTGTTTCTAGCTTTCCAATGATATTTAACAAAGTTGTCTTACCAGCACCTGATTCTCCTATCAAGGCATAAGATTTCCCCTCACAAAACTGATAAGAGTAATCACGAAGAACAACATGCCCATCAAATGTCTTTTGAATATCTCTTAACTCAATCATATTACCCTCCTTTCAGATATAAGATACTACTTGTTTGGTGTTGCCTTAATTGAAAGAAAAAGAGTGCGAGAAAACCAACAGCCATAAAAATAGGAAATAGCGTAACCAAGATTGGGAGATGTAAGAAAGTAGCCAAACCTGCTAATAAAAAGTAACCACACATCAAGGTAAGCAAGTAAAAATGATGAATCACAATAAGAGATTTTCCTGCTAAACGTTCAATAAAATAAGTCTTACGCCCTTGATAAAAATAAAGTGTATTTAACAAAATCATCAACAAGATGGAAGTAGCTAGACTAATGCACGACGCAATCAAGAGTAACAATCTTTCCACTGTCACCTGTTGGATTTTTGATTCAAAAGAATAAAGACCATTAGTAAAGCTTCCGATATGTGCTGTCATTTTATACTGTTTTATAATTTCCCTGACTTGCTCAGGATGGTCAAAAACATAGTTTGATATATCAAATCCTGCAACTTCTTGTCTTTCATAAGCAGATCCATACACGATAATAATCGGATTGTGAACAAAACTATCTCGATTAACTAAGTAATGTACAGAAGTAAAAATCGGATAGATAAAGAGGTTTTCTCCTCCCTCATAAGTCGCAACTTCCACTCTTTCATCTGGATGATTTTTCCTAATTGGTGCATTATCGGGTGCAAATCCCTTTTGAACAAACCGAGACCAAACCTTTTTCAAATCCTCAATCTTATTTTCCTTACTCTTTGGAATTAAAATCAAACGATCAAAGTCTCCCATTTGTTCAAAGAAAGCTTGTCCTTCTGTGTTTAGTTGAAGACCACTTTGCTTAATGAACTTTCGATTAACTTTTAGTTGATTTGAAATATTTTCAGAAGTTGGATAATCAGAGTTTTTCTGAGAATTACTAGACATAGCAATATAATCTAAAGTAGTTCCAATGTATAGTGGCTCAGTTTTTGAGACTAAGTCACCGTAAAATGCCTGTACTCTTTCTTTATCAACTTTCTCCTCTCCTGTATCAAGACCATGAGTCGCAAAATAGCTAGGATATTGTGTCCACGCTTGCTTCCCTTCTTCCAAGGTTCTCACTTGTCTAGTCATATCCACCACCCCATAAATGCTGTACATAACCGTTAGGAGTGAAAAAATCTGTGTTACAATAACCAAAACAAAAATCAAATGCAAGGGAGCTTTCCCCTTAAGGGATAGGTTCATCGGTTGTCTCTGTAAGATATGATAAAACAGATTGGAGGCAAAAAAGTTTAGAAAAAGTAGAATGACTAACCAAGCTAGTAAGGGAAATCCAATCAATTCTATAGCAAGTAATGTAGCATTTCTTTGTAAAATAAGTATAAGAATAGCTAGTACAAATACAATGCTAGCACTCCCTACTAAAAAAAGACTCTCTTTCCAAATTCCCCTAAGGGCAATCTGATACTTACCTAATCCTGATATTCTCTTGATACTGACCGATCGAATATTAACAATATAGTCCGCAACCAGGAGTGTAAGAAAAGAAATTAGAAAAACAAAGGCTATCATAATAGCTTGTGGATAGACTAAGAGAAATTTTAAGAGGGTGAGTCCAGAATTTGCTTCCACAGCATTCGCTTGATGTCCCTTTTCAATCAATCTGCCTGCCAAATCTTGAGCGCTTAGATTTCCTTTGACAATAATATAAAGAGTATTATATGAAGCATTTTGAATAAGTCCTTGGTTTTCTTGTAAGGGTAAATCCTTTGGTAGTTCTCCTCCAATAGGAATGTAAGTGTTTTCCACCTCACCTCTCTCATTTTCTTTAACATCTACTATTCTCCTCGCCAGAACAGTTCCAGTATCTTCTGCAATTTTCTGTAAATCCGTAGCAATGGAACTAGTCGAACTCACAACATCAACTTTCTGACTATAACCTCCCAACAATTCACTCTTATAGTGGTAAACAAAGAGAAGACCGACAAGGGTTATCAAGATAAAGGAAGAACATGCTAATATTTTTTTTAATAAACCATACATAGATGACTCCTTTTATACGAAAAAAGAGGGGAAATCACCTCCCCTCCCTACTCACTAATCAATACCAATTAAGACTCTAATAAGATAAATGCTTTAAAAACGCATTATTTCCTCCTTCCTAATTTATTTAAAGCACTCACTCCACCTATATTTATGTTCATTATAGCGCAACAAGAAAGCGCTGTCAATTTTTTATGTGCTAAAAGCCGTTATAAAAAGACCGGATTGCTCCGATCTTTTAATAGTTCATATGCGCACATCCTGTATTAGGAATAATTAAGGTTAGCTTCAAATGATTAAGCGACCTATTTCATTCGATAAAAATCAATCACTAGGCCAGCAGGGCCTTTAACTAGTAGCGATTCCGTTCCCCAATCAGTTCCAGCCGGACCGTTTAAAATGTCGGCACCAAGCTCTTTCAACCGTTGGTAGTTCTGCTCTACATCCTCAACCTCAATGTGAAGAATGATTCCTGACTGAAAATCTTCCAAAGGAATCAAATGATTTTGGGACAACATGAGACAGTGACTGCCAATCGTAAACTGAGCAAAACTGTCATCAACATAATCTGACTTTTTATCCAAAAGTCGCTCCAAGTCGGCACAGACTTGAGGGACATTTGAAACGATGATATCTAATTGATTTAAATTCATTTACTATCCTCCAGAAAAAGACCGGATTGCTCCGATCTTTTCAAGTTCGACTCTTGAAAATCAAAGAATAAAATCTACAAAGTTTACATTTGATTTTCGACGAGAGGAATTATTTGATTGCGCGTGATTGCAATCCTTCTTCTTCCAAGAAGAGGCGGAATGGTACGAGTTCTTCTGCTTCGTATTTTTCCTTGAAGGCTTTGATTGCTTCTTCTGAGTGTTGTTTTGGATCGAGTTCAAGTACTTCTACTGGAAGTGGACGGTGTTGAGAGATGCGAGCATCGATCACAACAGTTTTACCTTCTTTGTTCAATTTAACAGCTTCTGCAACAACTGCATCGATATCTTCGATACGGTCAACTGTAAATCCTACAGCACCTTGAGCTTCAGCGATTTTCGCGTAGTCCGCGTTAGGGAAGTCACAACCAAACAAGTGTTTGTTTGTGTCTTCGTATTTGTCCTTGATGAAGGCATATTTACCATTTGAGAAGACAACGTTGATAACTGGAAGGTCGTATTGAACGTTTGTAATCACGTCTGGGTAGCACATGTTGAATGCACCGTCACCCATGATGTTCCATACTTGGCGATCTGGATTGTCTTTCTTAGCAGCGATACCACCAGGAAGGGCAATACCCATTGTCGCAAAGAGTGGAGATGTACGCCACATGTTCTTAGGTGTCATGTGAAGGTGACGAGTAGATGTTTGAGTAGTGTCACCTACGTCGATTGAGTAGATAGCGTCTTGATCAGCATGTTTGTTGATTGCATTGTAAACTTGATACAATTGCAATTCACCCTCAGTTTTACCTTCGAGTTTGTTCATGTAATCGCGCCAGTTTTGGTTGTTCTTCACGTTTGCACGCCACCATGGAGTAGACTCAACTGGGTTCACTTTGTCAAGGATAGCTTTCGCTGCTTGACCTGCGTCACCAAGGATTGAAGCGTCAAGGGCGTGACGTTTACCAAGTTTGTAAGGGTCGATATCGACTTGGATGAATTTTTCAGTGTTCTTGAAGGCTTCGTAAACTTCAGCAAATGGGAAGTTTGAACCAAGGAAAAGAACTGTGTCTGCTTCGAAGACCACTTCGTTGGCTGGTTTCCAACCAACACGGTAAGCAGAACCTGTCAACCCTTCGTAGTTCCATTCAAAGGCTTCAAAGTTTTTACCAGTTGTGATGATTGGTGCTTTGATTTTACGTGACAATTCAGTAATCACTTCACCAGCTTTAACACCACCGTAACCAGCGTAGATAACTGGACGTTCAGCATTGTTCAAGATTTCAACAGCTTTGTTGATTTCAACTTCGTTCAAAGCAGGAGCAATGAATGAACGCTCGTATGAACCTGAACCGTAGTATGAATTTTCGTCGATTTCTTGGAAACCGAAGTTTACTGGGATTTCAACAACAGCTGGACCTTTTTTAGAAACTGCAGCACGGCAAGCTTCGTCAATAACTTTTGGCAATTGCTCAGCGTAAGCTACACGTTTGTTGTAGACAGCGATACCGTTGTACATTGGGTTTTGGTTAAGCTCTTGGAAAGCATCCATGTTGAGTTCGTTAACTGGACGTGATCCAAGGATAGCAAGGAATGGAGTGTTGTCCATAGCTGCATCGTAAACACCGTTAATCAAGTGAGTCGCACCTGGACCACCTGAACCTACTGCAACCCCGATTGAGCCACCGAATTTAGCTTGCATAACCGCTGCAAGAGCACCTGTTTCTTCGTGGCGAACTTGCAAGAAGCGGATATCTTTGTCTTCAGCCAAAGCGTCCATCAATGAGCTGAGTGTTCCTGATGGGATACCGTAGATTGTGTCTACGCCCCATGTTTTCAATACGTTGAGCATTGCTGCTGATGCAGTAATTTTCCCTTGAGTCATTATAACTCTCCTTCAAATATTTTTAAAATTTGATTCATCCGTTTTCATATACTAATTGGAAACGTTTCAGCAAATTTTTACTCTACTACTTTACCATAATTGTTTTTTGTCTCCTAAAAATGTGCTCAGAAGTTTTTATTCTCTATTACAGTACAGTTTGAAAGCGTTTTTTAGAACTGTTTTATAATACTCAATAAAAATTAAAGAGCAAACTAGGAAACTAGCCGCAGGTTGCTCAAAGCACAGCTTTGAGGTTGCAGATAAAGTTGACGTGGTTTGAAGAGATTTTCGAAGAGTATAAAAAGCGGGTAAGCCCGCTTCTTAGTCTATCTTAGTAACGTTTAGCATGAGTGAACTAATCAAAACAGATACAGAACTAAAAGCCATGGCTAGACCAGCCAGTTCTGGGTTGAGCACCAAACCAATACCTGAAAAGACTCCTGCTGCAATCGGAATACCAATGAGGTTATAGATAGAAGCCCAGAAAAGATTGAGTAGAATACGATTAAAGGTCTTCTTACTCATATCAAAAGCACGTGCCAATCCTAGTAAATTGTTGGTTGTAAGGACAAGATCTGCTGATTCAATGGCAATATCTGTCCCAGAGCCCATGGCAATTCCGACATCCGCTACACTGAGGGCCGGCGCATCATTGATACCATCTCCAACAAAGGCCAATTTCCCATTCTTTTGAAGCTTGTGAATTTCATGTGCCTTTTCCTCTGGCAAGACATTTGCGATTACTTCTTCGATACCAATTTGTTCTGCAATCGCATGGGCTACTCCAGCATTATCTCCAGTAAGCATGACCGTTCTAAGACCACGTTTTTTCAATTTAGCAATAGCTTCTTTGGCATTTTCCTTAGGGACATCCTGCAAGGCAATTAAGCCTTTTAACTGACCATCCACGGATAGGAAGACAACTGTTTTTGCTTCTTTCTCAAGCAAATCAAATCGTTCTTGATAATCATGTGGAATAGCAAGGTCAGCTAAGAGCTTAGCATTCCCCAGCAAGACTTGCTTACCATTAATAATCCCAGTCACACCTTTTCCATGCAAGGCTTGGAAGTTTTCCACTGGGTGAAGGCTAATTCCTAGTTCAGATGCACGATTAACAATAGCTTGAGCTAGCGGGTGTTGAGATACATCTTCCAGTGAAGCAGCCAAACTTAGCACTTCTCCTTCATCTCCGATAACATCTGTCACTACTGGCTTCCCTTCGGTCAAGGTTCCTGTCTTATCAAAAACAACCGTTTGAACTTTTTGGATTTCCTGTAGAACTGTACCATTTTTGAGAAGAATCCCCATCTTGGCACTTCGTCCTGTTCCAACCATGAGTGCTGTTGGTGTCGCAAGTCCAAGAGCACAAGGGCAGGCAATAATCAAGACTGCAACACCATAGAGAAGCGACGTTACAAAACTTTCACCAAGAAAAACAAACCAGATCCAAAAAGTAAGGAGTCCTAAAATGACAACTGCTGGTACGAAAATTCCAGAAATCTTGTCTGTCAAATCTTGAATAGGAGCACGACTGGTTTGAGCTTTCTTCACAAAGTCTACAATCTGAGCCAACATGGTTTCAGAACCTACTTTTTCAGCTCTAAAAATGATCGTACCACTATTATTGATGGTTGAACCAATGACAGCATCTCCAACTGATTTATCGACTGGAATACTTTCCCCAGTTACCATTGATTCATCAATACTAGTTTCTCCTTCTATTACAGTCCCATCAACGGCAATTTTTTCACCTGGTCGAACGCGAATGAGATCCCCAACTTTGACTTGTTCTAGAGGTATTTGAACATAAACATCATCACGCAAAACCTCTGCTGTTTTTGCTTGTAGGTCTAATAATTTTTCGACTGCCTGCGAAGTATTTTTTCGCATTTTTTCCTCAAAAACTGCTCCCAAAAGAATGAAGAAGAGGATAAATGCAGCACTTTCAAAGTAAACGGGCAGACCAGTGAAGAGGGCAACTAAGCTATAGAAATAGGCCACTAGGGTTCCCAGAGCAACCAAGGTATCCATGTTGGAATTGTGCTTTTTAAAACTAGCCCAGGCGCTTCTGATATATGGAACTCCAGCTACCAGCATAATGGGGGTTGTGGCTAAAAAGGTGCCCCAACGCATGACTTGGTGACTAATTCCTCCTGTAGACATCCCAATCATGAGAATCACAAGAGGCACAGTAAAGATACTAGTAATCCAAAAACGTTGTAAAAGACTGAGAGACTTTTTGGTTTTTTCAACAACGGTGTAGGTTCCCTTTTGCATCTTCATGCCACAAGAAAACTCGTGCTCACCCAAGTCTTGAGGCGTAAAGCGAATAATTTTTTCCTCATCTTGAGCGATTGGTTCTAGAATCCCTTCTTCTTCGAAGAGAACTTCTTTATAACAGTTTGAAGGTGTCACACGGTGAAAAGTAATCTCAGCAGGAATCCCTTTTTGCAGTTGGATGTGGGCTGGATGGTAGCCTTTGTCTGCCGTGATACGGATTTTTTGAATGCCATTTTCTAGGCTTACTTTCACAATTTCTGTCATCATTTCCTCCTACTCTACAATCATCTTGCCGTGCATCATATTCATGCCACATGCAAAGCCAAATTCTCCAGCCTGTTCAGGCGTGATTTCCACTACATACTCTTCCCCCATAGGCAAGTCCGCATGCACACCAAAATCTGGAAAGACGATCTGATCCAAACAAGGTGAAGGATCCTTACGGTCAAAGACAATGCGGGCTGGCACTGATTTTTTAAGAATAATCAACTCAGGCGTATAGCCCCCCATGACTTCCACTCGAATCTCTTGGTAGCCCTTTTTTTGCTGGGCCTTTTGTCCAGATTTTTCAGGCTTTTTGAAAAACCAAAACAAGATAAACGCGATAAGGGTAATACAAATAATGGTTACAATACTATTTAACATGACGTCTCCTTTACATACAATTACATCTTACTTCTGTTACTGCGCTAGCTTTTTTCTCAGAAATCACAGCTTCCAATCCTTCCAAGTCAGACAAAGTAAAATCACATTCAGCAATCAAATCAGCCAACAAGTTCTTAATCCTACGAGAACAAACCTTGTCCTTGATATCTTGGACAAGTAAATCCCGACTTTGGTCCAAAGTTAAAAGGGCTGAATAGACAAAGAACTTGCCTTCTTTTTTCCTTGTCAGACACTCTTTCTCAACCAAACGAGCCAAAAGAGTTTGAATGGTCGACTTGGACCAGTCAAACCGCTCCGCCAGAACCCTGATCAAATCCGTACTGGTCTGCTCTCCTTGCATCCAAATAATCTTCATGACCTGCCATTCTGCATCCGAAATCTGCATTGTTATTCCTCCTAAATCTACATTTGTCGATTACAGTTATTAGTATACTCCGAAAATCTACATTTGTCAACTATAATTTTTATTATTTTTTCGAAAAATAGAATTCCAATCATGTAACGAGAGATTTGCAGTCAAATTTTACTATATAAACTATAAAAATATGCTATACTGAAGAAAAAAGAAAACAACCACTAGGGGTGCGTAAAGCTGAGATTAACGACTGTTAGATCCCTTTGACTCAATCTAGGTAATGCTAGCTGATGGAAGTGGAAATGATAATGAGGACGACTTGTCTTCTATTGCTTTCCTGAAACAGACCAGCTTGTTCTTGAGAATACAAACTTCAGTTGGTTGGGAGGTTTTAGATGACTTATTTACCCGTTGCTCTAACCATTGCTGGGACAGACCCTAGTGGTGGTGCTGGCATTATGGCTGACTTAAAGTCGTTCCAAGCTAGAGATGTCTATGGAATGGCCGTTGTGACCAGCCTTGTCGCTCAAAATACCAGAGGTGTTCAGCTAATCGAGCACGTCTCCAACCAAATGCTGGAAGCTCAATTGGAAAGTGTCTTTTCGGATATCAAGCCTCAGGCTGTAAAAACTGGTATGCTGGCAACTACTGAAATCATGGAGATTATCCAACCCTATCTTAAAAAGCTGGACTGTCCCTATGTGCTGGACCCTGTTATGGTTGCTACGAGTGGTGATACCCTGATAGATACTAGTGCGAGAAGCTACCTAAAAACAAATCTGCTTCCCCTTGCGACTATTATTACACCCAATCTTCCTGAGGCAGAAGAAATTGTTGGTTTTTCGATTCATGATCCTGAAGATATGCAACGTGCTGGTCGCCTGATTTTAAAAGAATTTGGTCCTCAGTCTGTGGTAATCAAAGGTGGCCATCTCGAAGGCGGTGCCAAGGATTTCCTCTTTACTAAGGAGGAGCAATTTGTCTGGGAAAGTCCTAGAATTCAAACCTGTCACACCCATGGTACTGGATGTACTTTTGCTGCAGTGATTACGGCTGAACTAGCCAAGGGGAAGACCCTTTATCAGGCAGTTGATAAGGCCAAGGCCTTTATCACAAAAGCCATCCAAGACGCCCCTCAACTCGGTCATGGTTCTGGTCCAGTCAACCATACAAGCTTTAAAGATTAAGAAAAAACTCTCTAGTTCCCACTATAAGGGAATTAGAGAGTTTTTGATTAGGAAATAATGTCATCCAGCTTTGTTAAAAAGGCATGCGCTTTTGCTTCAATATCTTCTGCCTGCATCAGATCCCTGACGACTGCTACACCAGCTATGCCAGTACCCGTAAGTTGGTCAATGTTCTCTGACGTCAAGCCTCCAATAGCAACTACTGGAATGGCGACCGTTTGGCAAATGGTTTTCAAGGTTGAAATCAGGGTGATAGGTGCATTTTCTTTGGTCCTAGTTGGGAAAATGGCTCCTGTTCCCAAGTAATCCGCACCCGATGTTTCCGCCTCAAGAGCCCTTTTTACTGTTTTAGCAGTAACACCGAGGATTTTTTCAGGACCCAAGACTTGGCGGGCAACCGAAACTGGTAGCTCATCGTCGCCAATATGCAAACCTGCAGCATCTACTGCGAGACAGATATCCAACCGATCATCGATAATTAAGGGTACTTGGTAGGCATCTGTTATTTCCTTGACTTGTTTTGCCAGTTGATAATATTGATTGGTAGTGAGATTTTTTTCTCGCAATTGGATGATGGTAACACCTGAACGGCAGGCCGTCTCAACCTTTTTAAGGAAGCTTTCCAAGGAATCTTGGTAGCGGTTGGTTACCAGATATAGTCTGAGCGCTTCTCTATTCATAAATATCTCCTTTGATGGTATCTAGCCAATTTTCATCTCTTTTTAGGAGAGAGAGCTGATTGAGAGTTTGAAAGCGGAAATCTTCCAATCCCATTCCTTGAACAAGAATTCTCTCAGCAGCGATATTGAGATAAGAAACTGCTAGGCAAGAAGCTTCAAATGCAGTCTTTCCTTGGCTAAGAAAAACGGCTGTCAAGGCTCCAACTAAGTCTCCTGTCCCTGTTATCCAGTCTAATTCTGCACAGCCATTTCCCAATACAGCAACTTGATTTTCTGAAACGATGAGGTCCTTGGGTCCAGTGACTAAAAATGACATACCAGGATAAAGCTGACACCAGTCTTTCAAGACTTGAAGCAAATCCTCCGTTTCTTGATCTTTATGGCTAGCATCAACTCCAACTCCATGGTGCTTTAAGCCAACAAGACTTCGGATTTCTGACATATTTCCTTTAAGAACGGTGGGCTTGTATTCTAAAAGATCTCTGACTAGTCCCTTACGAATGGGTGATGCTGCTACGCCAACCGCATCTACTACCATTGGGAGACAAGCTTGAGCTGCATAAGTAGCTGCCATGCGGATTGCTTTCTCCTTCTCAGCTGACAAATGCCCCAAATTGATGAAGAGAGCTTGGCTTTGTTTAGTAAAATCAAGAACCTCACGGGGATCATCTGCCATGACAGGTTTAGATCCTAGAGCCAAAATGCCATTGGCCAGCATCTCACAGGAAATCTCATTGGTGATGCAGTGAATTAAGGAGCTAGAGCTCAGAGGAAAGGGATTTGTAAATTCCTGCATCAGTCTATCCTTTCTCCAAAGAAATATCCTTGTACTTTTTTAAAGAATTCCTGCTTGATTAAAAATCGAAAGGCAAGAAAAGCTATGGCTGTACCGATCAAGGTCGCTCCGAAAAATCGCGGAGTATAGATAAACCAGCTGAGCTTGGCCGCAGATCCTGTAAAGAGAACCATAACAGGATAGGAAACAATAGAACCGATAATACCTGTTCCCAAAATCTCTCCTAGAGCAGAATAGTGAAATTTCCGACCGTACTTATAAAAGAGACCTGCTAGGAGGGCTCCGAAAGTAGCTCCTGTGAGGGCCAAAGGAGGAATCCCATGAGTTGACATACGGATAAAGGCTGTGACTGTAGCCATGATCAAGGCATAAACAGGCCCCATCAAAATTCCTGCTAGGATATTGACTACACTGGACATCGGTGCCATTCCCTCAATTCGAAAGATGGGTGTAAGAACTACGTCAAGGGCAATCATCATGGATAAAATAGTTAATTTGTGAACTTGTAGTTGGTGGTTTCTCATTTTCTATTTCTTCTCTTTTTCTAAAGACTGCA
Source organism: Streptococcus oralis (assembly GCF_001579025.1). GTDB lineage: Bacteria > Bacillota > Bacilli > Lactobacillales > Streptococcaceae > Streptococcus > Streptococcus oralis_X. The sequence goes on along the minus strand of NZ_KQ970235.1, from coordinate 375,471 downwards.
AATCACTCGTCCAGGTTTGATGTTGGTAAGCCATCTCCCAAAACTTGGCTTCCATGTGGACACTTCGATGGAAGGCCTCTAGCATTTTTTGTTTGTCTGTCTCGTTGCTTTCGCGATAGAGCTGATTGACCAGGGCTTCTTCCTCTTTAATCTGCTGTTCTAACTCATCGGTGATATAGGTCTCAATCCACTGTTGATAAAGAGGATTCGGGGATGGTTTGCGATTAAGTGCCTTGCCCAAATCATGGTATAACCAAGGACATGGGAGCAAACTAGCAAAAGCAATGCCCAAGTTTGACTCTGCAAATTGACGATAAATATGAGAAATGTAATGATAGCAGGTTGGAGCAATCGGTTGCTCATCCATTTCCTGGTCACTGATTCCTAATTCCTTGAAAAATTGTTGGCGGATAAACAACTCACCCTCCACTAGACTCTGGGCATTTTGTTTCAAGAGTCTTTTCATCTTTTCGTTTGAAGTCTTATCAGCCAAGAGGTGATAGGCTTCTGAAAAAGACTTCAGGTAATAAGCATCCTGAATTAGGTAATAGCGGAAAATTGCAGGGTCTAAATTTCCCTCTTGTAACTGTAAAACAAAGGGGTGATGAAAGGAAGCCTGCCAAGCTTCCTTGGATAATTCCATAGCAATATCTGTAAATTCCATAATAACTCCTTTATAGAAATAAACTGGTTTGAAGCAATAAAAAGAAAAGTAGGTAGATTAATTTTGTCCTCTGAGAAATATAAAAGGTTCGATAGTTATTCTCCACCTGTGCATGTTCGTCATATCCATGTGCAGACAAAGCTCTCAGGTAAAGATGGCGCCATCTAAAAACCGTCATCAGAACCTTGCTGTAAATCAAGGGCGACCAAACATGCAATTTTTGACCACGTAATAAGCACGCTTCCTTGAGGGACTTGATTTCTTGCTGAATGAGGGGAAAGGAATTGAATACTACAATTAAGGCATAAGCCCAAGAACGCGATAACCCCTTTTGAGCCAAGTACAAGAGAAGCTCTTTTAGGGAAATACTAGAAACAAAGACAAGGCCGATACAAACCGTCACAAAAGCCCTCGTCCCAAGTATCACTGCCTGCGAAGCATCCCCATGTAACTGAACTGCCCAGTAGTTGGCCAAAGATGGTAAGATGGCGAGCACAAGCATCCAAGCCAACATTTTAAATCGACGATAATAGAGCATAAAGAGGATGCAAAATGCGACTACCGAAAGATTAAGAGCAATCGAAGGAATGAAAGATGTTTCCAGGGATAAAATTAGCAAGAAAAGACTGATAATAGGTGTCTTGGTTGCTACTTTGATCATACTACCTCACCTCCCCCTAGAGTATCATTGTTCAGAGATGGGAGAGGTTTGCTGATGGTCACGTCTTGAAGATGGCTGAGCCCCTCACTTGTCATCTCGATCCAATAATCGACCACAGAGATCAAGGGATCTAAACGATGGCTAATAATCAAAAAACTTCTTCCTTGATTTCTGTCCTCCAACATCCACTGACAAAAATAATGGCAGGCTCTATCATCCAAACCAGCAAAGGGTTCATCTAGCAAGATCGCAGAAGCCTTGCTGGTCAAGATGGTCAAAAGCTGAATAATCTTTTGCTGGCCACCACTTAATTGATAGGGACTCTTATCAAGCGCCTGCTCCAGATTAAAATATCGTAAAGCTTGGAGAATCCGCTGATTTCTTTCAGAGTCTGAGCTATCTAATTGCAGTTCTTCTCTCAGACTGACTCGGATAAATTGCTTTTCAGCTTCCTGAACAACTCCCGTCAGATCACGATACAAACTCTTTTTCTTTTTCAGGACCGAACCCTTCCAAGTAATGCACCCCTTATACTT
>NZ_KQ970235.1:371598-373104 GCF_001579025.1 Streptococcus oralis | reverse complement strand
CAAGATACAGGAAATTCCTTGGTAGAATGTAAAATCAGCAATCGAAAAGAGGGGGCGATTACCCAGCTCACAAGTCACACGGTCCATATGGAATAGTTCTGGACTAGAAACAACTTCCTTTGAAGCAACCTGTGTCATTTCAGAGCAAGGGATTTGAAACACCTCCCTTAACTGGCCGTCTCTTAGCTCCACCATATGGTCGATATAGGCTTCATAGTCTGATAAATCATGGTCACACAGGATGACTGTCTTCCCATCAAGAGCCAACTCTTTTAGAATCTCCAATATCTCCAGCCTACTCTTTCGATCAATTGAAGCGAAGGGCTCATCCAAGAGATAGACTCTAGGATTCATAGCAAAGAGAACAGCCAAAGCAGCCTTTTGCTTTTCCCCACCTGATAAGTGATGGATGGGACGGTGCAAGATTGCCTCGCAGCGACATTGCCGGACCACCTCTGCTATTTTAGAATCAATTTCTTGAACAGGATGGCCGATATTCTCCAAGGTAAAAATCAGCTCCTCAAACAAGTTCTCCATGGTAAATTGATGATTAGGATTTTGAAAGAGAATGCCAACCGTCTGGACACGTTCGACGATAGAAAGCTGACTGACCTCACTCCCATCTATCAGGACTTGACCACTATAGGGAAGAGAACTAACTTGAGCAATGACTTGAAAGAGGCTGGATTTTCCTGAACCACTGCTCCCAACTAACAAGGTAAAAGCTTGCCCATGAAAAGTAAAATCAATCGGTTCCGAAAATATTGGGGATTGAATCCCTCTTAATTCCAGGCCCATCTATGCCTTTCCTCCAGCTGCAAACTGATGATAGAGTTTGACAATGGCACGAACCAAGATGGCACAGAAGAAAAAGACGGAAATAAAACGAACCACAAGCAAGGAAAGGACAAAAGGAAGGGAGAAGGCATAGTAACCTAATTTAATGTATTCATAGACAAAGCTAAAAAGCGTAATCCCAATACTATTGGCAGTTAGAGAGAACCAACTTTCATAGCGATTCTTGGTCACCAGAAAGCCAAATTCACTTCCCAAACCTTGAACCAAGCCAGACAAAAGAGCGCCTAGACCGAATTGGCTACCATAAAGGACTTCAGCAAGCGCAGCAAGTACTTCTCCAATCGTTGCACTTCCGACTCTTGGAACAAAGATGGCCGCAATGGGCGCAGCCATACACCAGAGACCAAAGAGGATTTCATTGGCAAAGGCCTGCAAACCAAGAGGGGCTAAGATTAGGGTGAGGATATCAAACAGATAGCCTGAACCCACAAAAACGCCACCAAAAAAGATAGACAAGAAAGCAAGCAAGATAACATCTTTTAACTGCCATTTTTTCAACATAAAAAACTCCTTTTTTAAAGAAAAGTGGGGCATTCAAGGAGAGCTACCAAAAGGCTTGCCGTCAAGCCTATCCTCTTTTGATAAACAAAAAAACTCCAATTACAAACGAGAATTAGAGTTTACCTTACAAGATTAGACAGTTTCTTT
>NZ_KQ970235.1:370208-371181 GCF_001579025.1 Streptococcus oralis | reverse complement strand
AAAATTTGAAAGCCCTAGCAAGATATTTGACTGGAAAATATATTTATATAGTTTGTCTGTTCATTCTTTTAATCTACATAAAAGTATTGAATCTGTCCTATAATTCATAACCAATATCAAAAAAGGCTAATTCTAAAGCAACTGCTTGATTCCAGCGTTGCTGAAGTTCTGTCAAATCTTCTCTACCTTTCCCTACACGATTGAGTTCGTCAACCAGAAATTGAACCCACTCTGTAAAGAAAGGACCTCTGTGGAGATTGATCCATTCCAAATGAATATAGGCTTCAGGTAGAGCCAAATCTTTAGAACCCCAGTCTAAATAGAGACCTTCTGCAATGACCAGCATGACTAAAAGATGAGCATAGTCTGATGAAGCAACAGCAGAATACATTAGCTCCTGAAAGGCTTTTGTTACAGGGTGCAAGGTCACTTCTAGATAGTCATTCTCTGCTACTTTTAACTCTTTGAAAGCCTTTTGGAAATAACCATCTTCATCTGCTTCAAGAAAGCCTAGTTGCTTGGCAAAACGAAGTTTGGATTCAAGCTGGTCTGCGTGTGCTACACAGGCACCCAGCATGGATAAGAAGGCATCAAAGAAATGATAATCTTGAATCAGGTATTCTTTTAAGACCTTATTCTCAATTGTCCCCGCAAAAAGTTCCTTAACAAAACGATGATTGATTGCAGCCTGCCAATCCTTCTGACTGCTTTTTAATAATTCTCCAACAGTCAAACCTGGCTGAAATGCATAGTCTTGTGTTTCCATATTTATTTTTCCTTTCTTTACTCCTTAGTAATCAATAAAATATCAAGAGATACCAAGCAAAATCGTTATTCCACTTGATACTTTTAAAGAACATCGAGAGCATTTGCAGATAGCTACCTAAACAAGCCTATCCAGTTTGTATAAACAAAAAAACTCCAATTACAAACGAGAATTAGAGTTTACCTTACAAGATTAGACAGTTCTTTT
>NZ_KQ970235.1:364916-369190 GCF_001579025.1 Streptococcus oralis | reverse complement strand
ATCCGCCGTCAAGACAATCGCTTTGTAGCCTTCAGCCTTCACACGATCCATGATATGGCGGTTAATGCCGTCATCCTTACTAAAGTAAAATTGGAACCAATGAGGTGTCCCTTGAAGAGCTTCCGTAATGTCTGGAAGGTCAACGGTAGAGTAAGAGCTGGTTGTATAAAGAGAACCAAATTCATGCACACCACGCGCAGTAGCTACTTCCCCCTGCTCATTTGCCAATTTATGAGCCGCAACAGGCGCCATAATAATTGGTGAAGATAATTTTTCACCTGCAAATTCAATCTCTGTACTTGGATTTTCAACATCACAAAGCGTATGAGGAACAATAAGTTTGTGGTTAAAGGCACGGATGTTCTCGCGTAAAGTGAAAGTATCTTCTGCTCCACTAGCGATATAACCAAAGGCAGCTTTAGGAATGACTTGTTGCGCCATTGGCTCCAAATCATAAGTGTTAATAAAATCTACAGGTCCTTCTGCATTGCTTGTTTTATATGACATAAAGTGTCCTCCTTATTAAGTAAGCGTTTACTTTTTCTTACATAAACTATCTTACCTCTTTTTCAGAATCCTTTCAAAAATTTTGTCTGGGAATTTCAAACTGATTATCTGAATATGCCGCCAAAAAAGAAGGTCTCTCATTCTACCATTATCCTATATTCATCTTTACCTTTAGGAATCATAGTTTTATTGCCTATATGCAAAAAATCAGGTAATCCTAGTGACTACCTGATTTTCTATGTTTTAGGCATTTTGCCAATTTTCTTGGTCTTCTTTAAAGCGTTTTAGGAGGTCGAGCCCTTCTGGCGTGATGTAACCTTCTTCTTGGGCTAAGTGGATCAGTTCACTGTAGTTAGAAAGCGTCACCAATTTTACACCAGCGTCTGCGAAGTTCTTATCAGCTTTTGGCAATTGATAACTGAAAATCGCTACAACTCCAAGCACATCGGCTCCTTCGCGTTTAGCAGCTGCTACGGCTTCAAGAACAGAACCGCCAGTTGAAATGAGGTCTTCAACAACAACCATCTTTTGCCCCTGAGCTACACGACCTTCGATTTGATTACCAGCTCCGTGGTCTTTTGGTTTGCTGCGGATATAGGCAAAAGGCAAGTTCATCTTGTCAGCGATGATAGCTCCGTGTGGAATTCCTGCTGTCGCAGTTCCTGCAATCACTTCTACTTCTGGAAATTCTGCTTTAATAGCTTCCACAAAACCATTTTCAATCAAGGTACGAGTTTCTGGATAGGCAAGCGTCACACGGTTGTCCGTATAAATCGGCGATTTGATGCCAGATGCCCAAGTAAAAGGCTCCTCTGGTTTGAGGTAAACGGCTTGGATTTTCAAGAGGTGGCTAGCGATATCTTTAGCAAGTGTCATAGTATTCTCCTTTTGTTTTTATAATCTATTTCTTTCATTTCAGTCTTGGTTCCGGTTCCATTCATCCTTGATGGCATGATAAGCTGCAACAGGATCCTCAGCTTGGGTAATGGGACGTCCTACTACGATATAGTCACTACCGATTTGATAAGCATCCGCTGGCGTCATGACGCGTTTTTGGTCCCCAACCACAGCTCCCGCTGGACGGATTCCCGGTGTCAAACAGATAAAATCTGAATTGGTGGCCTGCTTGATGAGTTGCACTTCCTGAGCCGAGCAAACGACACCATCCAAGCCCGCTTCAGCTGTCTTCTTGGCATAGTGAATCACAGACTCTTGCAGGCTGGTTTGGATATTTTGAAAATCCTGCATCTGGCTTTCCGACGTTGATGTAAGCTGGGTCACAGCAATCAATTTTGCTTCTTTTCCAAGACCTTCACGCGCAGCCTTCATCATCTCCACACCACCAGCAGCATGAACATTGGTCATGTCTACACCAAGCTGAGATAAGACCTTCATAGCAGATTTGACTGTATTTGGAATGTCATGTAGCTTGAGGTCCAAAAAGACACTATGCCCCAGTGACTTCAAATAACGGACAACTTCTGGACCTTCCGCATAATAAAGCTCCATCCCTACTTTTAGGTAAAGACTTTCTTCTGCTGGGAAAAGAGATAAAAATTCCTTGACCGCCTCAAAACTAGGAAAATCAAGAGCAATAACTGGACGATGTTCACGCATACCTTTCTCCTTTTACCTTTGCAAGCAAGAGAGTATGGTCAAAAACAAACCACGAAAAAAGGAACCTGCCAACAGCAAGGTTCCACGAAAAATGGGTAGAGTCCACCCTTTCACCGTCTAACCTTAGCTGCCTCTCTGGACTGCTTTAAAGGTTTTTTTCTATTCTATTATTTATAGTAGGACTTGTCAAGCAAAAACTCGAAACTGGACTTCTATACCATTCAAAATCAAGAGGAAAAGTTAGTCTAGCGACTCTGTGATTGCTGGCTCGTTTGGCTTTGATTTCCTTGTTCTTCTTGTTTTTTCTTTTCTTCTTCCTGTTTTTTCTTCTCAGCTTCCTTGGCCTCTTGTTTGGCTTTTTCCTCAGCCTCCTCTATCAATTTATCCGCTATCGTATAGCTGTATACTCCAGCTTCCATATCGACTACACTTGGTTCAGACAATTGTGGCTTGATTTTGCTGTAATAAGGTAATTTCTTGCTCAATTCTGATAGGGGAACCAAAACCTCATCTGTATCCAGCATAGTAATTTTTAAAAGATCTGCGGTTGCCTTGCTCGGCGCTAATTCGATTTTCTGGATTTGGCTCTTGATATCCTCACTGATGGTAGACAATCCCGCTATCAGCTCTTTCACCTGCTGCTCATCGTTAAAGGTAACTGTCAGATAAGTCTCAGGCAAGTTTAAGCGATCAACAGGAGTTGACTCTACTGTACCACTAGAAAGAATTGGATAATACTCTTCACCAGACACATAATAACCGACAATATCAAACTCCTTAACCTCAATCGTAAAGTTAGTCGGAAATTGATAGTCAATCTTCGCTGATTCTATCCAATGATTGGACTTGATTCGCTCAGCGTATGTTTCCTTATCCAACAATAGAGCTAAGGTATAGTCGCTATCTTGAATTCCAGAAGCCTGTTTGATGTCATCCGCCTGCGTGTTACTATTTCCCTTAACCTCGATATTTTTGATGGTCGAAAGTGGAGTCAATAGATAGACTGAAAGAAGGAGGACCAGAACACTGGGAACCAATATACTCACAGCTCGCCAAATATGAACAGGTGCAATTTTAGGCTTGGCTGGTTTCTCTGGTTTCTCTGGTTTTTCTTTTTTCTTCTTCTCTTTTTCCTCTTTGACTTTCCGGTCATCCTTTTGAGATTTTTCTTCTTTTTCGGATGGTTCCTTGCTTGGACTTGAGGCTTCCTCACCTGATTCACTCGATGATTTCTTGGATTCCTCCAATAGTTTCGAGTTGGCTTCCTTACGAGCTTGTTTTTCCTTTTCCTTCTCTTCAGCTAGGGCAGCTTCTTCCTCAGCCTTCTTCTTCAGGTATTCCTGGTTTCGTTTCTGCCATTCAGACAATTCTTGCTTCTGGTTTGATTCTTTTTTCTTATCCTTTGACATTGATATTCCTTATGCTAGGTCTTTTCTTAATAGATCGTAAAAATCTGCAAGAGATTTCAATTCAGTCGAAGCCTTCATGCTAGCTTGGTATTGATCCTTGTGACTAAGCAAGTGACTGAGTTTCTCCTCCAAGCTTTCCAAGGTCAAGTCACTTTCTTGAAGTTCTTCTGCATAGCCTTTCTTTACAAAGTAGGCGGCATTTTCAATCTGATCTCCTCGACTTGCTTCACGACCCAATGGTACGATGAGATGGAGTTTCGCCATGGCCAAGAGCTCAAAAATCGTATTAGCACCGCCACGCGTTACCACCACATCTGCCATCTTCATCAAGGGTTGATAGAGATCCGTCACATAATCAACACGAAAGAGATTTTGACTCAACTCATTGAGGCTAGAATCTCCAGTTAAATTGATAATATTGTAGCGCTCTGTCAACTCTTTTTTATGGTCTGTCACCAATTGGTTAAATACACGAGCTCCTGCAGAACCACCGACAAACAATACCGTTGGCAATTTAGGATTAAAGTGAGTTTGGATATCCACCAACTCGTCTGGTTCTGGCGTCTCTTGACCTGTTACCTTGGTCACTGCTCCCACGTGCTCTACCTTAACAAGGCTAGCAGGCTGCTCAAAAGTAGAGTACATTTTGGTTGCGAATTTATAGGCGATTTTATTGGCCAAGCCCATGGATAGGTCCGATTCGTGGATAAAGACAGGTACTCCTGACACACGCGCTGCGAT
>NZ_KQ970235.1:347736-364883 GCF_001579025.1 Streptococcus oralis | reverse complement strand
CTTTAAAGACATCTAGCATGTTTTGCCAGGAGAAGTAACGACGCAATTTCCCTGTCGCTATGGAATGGAAGGTCACATCCAGACCTGACTTGAGGATTTCTTGGTGTTCGATCCCACGCTTGTCCCCGATATAGTGGACTTCCCAGCCATCTTCTATGAACTTGGGCATTAACAAAAGGTTGAGGGTCACGTGTCCAGCCGTCCCCCACCTGTAAAGACAATTTTTTTCATATTATTCCTTTAACTCCGCTACTGTGTCGATAAAGAGGTCGCCACGTACTTCAAAGTTAGCATACATATCCCAGCTAGCATTGGCAGGACTGAGGAGAACCACATCTCCTTGAGTCGCGAGTTCATAAGCCTTGCGGGTCGCATCTGCAATATCTGTCGCATCTACATAAGCCACACCAGCCTTATCCGCTGCCCGTTTGACACGTTCTGCAGACTGACCAAGGATAACCATCTTCTTGAGTCCAGTAATGTCTGGCACCAGCTCGTCAAACTCATTACCACGGTCCAAACCACCTGCAATCAAGATGACCTTGCTGTTGTCAAATCCTGACAAGGCTTTTTGAGTCGCTAAGATATTGGTTGATTTGCTATCGTTATAGAATTTGACACCCTGAATTTCATCCACAAATTGGAGACGGTATTTGACACCACCAAAGGCTGAAAGAGTTTCCTTGATGGTTTGGTTATCCACACCACGGAGCTTGGCTACAGCAATAGTCGCAAGGGCATTTTCTACATTGTGGCTACCTGGAACACCGATTTCACTAGCTGCCATGACCACTTCTCCACGGAAGTAGAGTTGACCATCTTCCAAATAAGCTCCATCAACCTTTTCCTGTGTTGAAAATGGAACAACAGTGGCTTGTGTTTTGGTAGCCAATTCTTTTGCCAAATCTTGGTTAAAGTTCAATACAAGGAAATCAGCTTCTGTCATCTTGTTCTGGATATTCCACTTAGCTGCCACATACTCTTCAAAAGAACCATGATAGTCGATATGAGTCGGCATAAGGTTGGTAATAACCGCAATCTCAGGATGGAATTCTTGAACACCCATCAGTTGGAAAGAAGAAAGTTCCATGACAAGTGTGTCCTTGGCTGTCGCAGTTTGAGCCACTTGACTAGCAGGATAGCCGATATTTCCTGACAAAAGACCATGTTGGCCGGCAGCAGTTAAAACTTCCCCAATCATCGTCGTTGTGGTTGTTTTCCCATTTGAACCTGTGATACCGATAATTGGCGCTTCCGAAATCAAATAAGCCAATTCCACCTCAGTCAAGACTGGAATCCCCTTTGCCAATGCCTTTTCAATCATGGGATTGCTATACGGGATACCTGGATTTTTCACCATCAGAGCGAAATCTTCATCCAAGAGTTCCAAAGGATGCCCACCAGTGACAACCTTGATCCCATCTTCCAGTAGGCTTTGAGCAGCAGGATTTTCCTCAAAAGGCTTGCCGTCATTTACTGTCACAATAGCACCCAGCTTGTCCAACAAACGAGCCGCAGACTCACCAGACTTAGCCAAACCTAAAACAAGTACTTTCTTATTTTTAAATTGATCGATTACTTTCATGTCTCAAACTCCATTTCTACTCCTACTATTTTACCATTTTTATGGAAATAATACTAAACGAAAATGCTCTAGTCCTCATTCTAGCATAGAAAAAGAGAGCCATAGCTCTCTTTCTATTTATCTTCTTCTGCTCTTTTTTACAGGCATGAGCGTAATGTCTCTCAAGCTAAAGTAGGCTAGAGCCAGCATGGCGATTGTGACAAAGAATTCTGTCGGTAATTGGAAGATTTGCAAGATGGACAACATCAGCAAAATCAAGAGTGCAACAACTACAAAGACCAAGATAACGATGTTGACTGTTCCTTTGATACTTTGGGGTGTCGCAAATACATAGAGTAGTAATAAGAGTATCCCTATGATTAAATAGACCATCTTTATCTCTTTCTAGCTCTTATTCAGCTGATTTTTTCTTTTTGTTGGCTTTCTCACGCTCTGCCTTGTTGAGGATTTGCTTACGCAAACGGATAGACTCAGGCGTTACTTCCATGTACTCATCGTCATTCAAGAACTCAAGAGACTCTTCAAGGGTCAAGATACGAGGTGTCTTGATAACCGCTGTTTGGTCCTTGGTAGCTGAACGAACGTTGGTCATTTGTTTGGCCTTGGTGATATTAACAGTCAAGTCGTTTTCACGAGAGTTTTCACCGATGATCATTCCTTCGTAAACCTCAGTACCTGGGTTGACAAAGATTGTACCACGTTCTTCGATAGACATGATTGAGTATGTTGTAGCCTTACCAGCATCAATAGAAACAAGAGCACCACGGTGACGTCCACCAATTTCTCCTGGAATCAATGGCAAGTATTGGTCAAAGGTATGGTTCATGATACCGTAACCACGAGTCATTGACAAGAACTCAGTTGAGTATCCGATCAAACCACGCGCTGGAACAAGGAAGACTAAGCGAGTTTGACCATTACCAGTTGAAATCATATCCAACATTTCACCCTTACGTTCAGAAAGGCTTTGGATAACAGACCCTTGGTACTCTTCTGGAGTGTCGATTTGAACACGTTCAAATGGCTCACATTTGACACCATCGATTTCTTTTACGATAACTTCTGGACGAGATACTTGAAGTTCATAACCCTCACGACGCATGGTTTCGATCAGGATTGACAAGTGCAATTCTCCACGTCCTGAAACAGTCCATTTATCTGGTGAATCCGTTGGATCAACACGAAGGGAAACGTCTGTTTGTAATTCTGCTTGCAAGCGTTCTTCTACCTTACGAGAAGTCACCCATTTACCTTCTTTACCAGCAAATGGTGAGTTGTTTACCAAGAAGGTCATTTGAAGCGTTGGCTCATCGATGTGAAGGATTGGAAGAGGCTCAACTGCATCTGTCGGTGTAATCGTCTCACCAACAAAGATATCTTCCATACCTGATACGGCAATCAAGTCACCTGCTTTAGCTTCTTGGATTTCACGACGTTCCAAGCCAAAGAAACCGAAGAGTTTTGTAACACGGAAGTTCTTCGTTGTACCATCTAGTTTAGAAAGGGTAACTTGGTCCCCAACTTTCACACTACCACGGAAGACACGACCGATACCGATACGACCTACGAAGTCATTGTAGTCCAAAAGTGAGACTTGGAACTGCAAAGGTTCATCTGAGTTGTCCACTGGAGCAGGGATATGGTCGATAATGGTATCAAAGATTGGTGCCATTGTTTTTTCTTGATCAGCTGGATCATCTGACAATGAAGATGTTCCGTTGATAGCTGAAGCATACACCACTGGGAAGTCAAGCTGGTCATCATCTGCACCAAGCTCAATGAAAAGTTCCAAGACTTCGTCCACTACTTCTGCTGGACGAGCTGATGGTTTGTCGATTTTGTTAACAACCACGATTGGGACAAGGTCTTGTTCCAAGGCTTTTTTCAATACGAAACGAGTCTGTGGCATTGTTCCTTCGTAGGCATCTACGACCAAGACAACACCGTCAACCATTTTCATGATACGCTCAACTTCTCCACCGAAGTCCGCGTGTCCTGGTGTGTCCATGATATTGATACGAGTTCCGTTGTAAGCAACGGCTGTATTTTTCGCAAGGATGGTAATTCCACGCTCTTTCTCGATATCATTTGAGTCCATAGCGCGCTCTGCCAATTCAGTACGTGCATCAAGAGTTTCAGATTGTTTCAATAATTCGTCAACGAGGGTTGTTTTACCGTGGTCAACGTGGGCGATAATCGCAATGTTACGGATATCTTCTCTTAATTTTGTCATGATTTCCTCTAATATTTAAATTTTTATTTCTAACTGAACAATTATACCACAGTCTCATTCAAAAATCACAGTTCAGCTAAGTGTAAATGTTTTCACTCTGCTTTTCTAGTCAAGGCAACTCTTTTCAAAGTCAGAGACTTATGATAAGATAAGCTGGTATGCGTTTAGATAGATTATTGGCCCAAGAAAAGGTCAGCCGCAAGGCTATGAAACAGGCTCTATTAAAAAAAGAAATCCTAGTAGATGATTGTCCAGCCAGATCCCTGGCTCAAAATGTCGACACTGGATTACAGAAATTAGTCTTTCAAGGACGACAAATCCAAGGCTACGAGCACAACTACCTCATGCTTCATAAGCCAAACGGAGTTGTTACAGCTAGCAAGGATAAGAAACTTCCAACCGTCATGGATCTCCTCCCACCTGACGGCCAGTCTGACCAGCTCTATGCTATCGGCAGACTAGACCGAGATACGACGGGACTGCTGCTTTTGACAGACAATGGACCTCTTGGTTTTCAACTCCTTCATCCCCAGTACCATGTTGATAAATCTTATCAAGTGGAAGTCAACGGACCGCTCACGTCAGACCATATCCAAAAATTCAAAGATGGGATTGTCTTTTTAGATGGGACCACTTGTAAACCTGCTCAGCTTGAAATTTTGTCCGCAAGCCCAACAGAGAGCCGAGCCTCCATCACCATCTCTGAGGGCAAGTTTCATCAAGTCAAGAAGATGTTTCTCTCAGTTGGTGTCAAGGTGACTGCCCTAAAACGAATCCAATTCGGTGACTTTACATTAGACCCAGAACTAGCAAAAGGGCAATTCCGCCCCTTGAATCCAGAGGAATTGGAAATTATTAAAAACTATTTAGAGAAAAGTGGATAAAAGAAAAAAGCTTTAAATTTAAAGCTTTTTTTATCTTCTTTAACTCATGTGTAAGATAATTCCAATAATCCAGTTAAGAGCAGAAAGAACAATACCTACAATAGCTATAATTCTTTCTGTTTTATAATCAAGTCCAGATTCTTTTTGACGTGTGTTAGCTTCTATTATAGCAAGAGTTCCTAAAATAATGCCTGGTAATGGAAGCCAAAGACTACCTACGATTGATAGGATACCTATATTACGTGAGGTTTTATTCTTTTCTTGCATTTTCTAAAAATTCCTTAAAATGTTTATTAATTTAGTATAGGAGACCGACTTTATCATCTTTTTCCTTGATCTTAGCTCGTCTTGACCTTCCCGTTCCAAGAATCCAACCCATAAGAAAGGATATAAATATCAGAGAAACCTTGTTTTTTCAGATAAAGTGCTGCATTGGTCACTCGTTGTCCGCGTTGGTTTTCGTAGAGAAGGACAGGTTTATCCTTACGAAGGGCTGCAAGGCTTGACTTCAACTGATTTGAAGGAATATTGCGAGCTCCGAGGATATGTTTTCTGTGAAATTCTGCTGGTTCACGGACATCAATCAATTGCCCTTTCCGAATCAAGGCTTCAAACTCTGCATTGTCCACAATCTTAGCCGCACGACGAATACGAAGGTAGTTATAGCCCATCCATGCCACCATCGCCAATACGATTCCCCACAAAATCCAAATTGTCATAAGTTCTTATCTCCATTTTTCTCTATGTAGTCTAATTCTATCTTGTGCTCCCTGCGGAGAACAGCTTCCGCTTCTAGGTAATCTAGCTTGTCCATGAGACCTGCATCATAGATCCGAGAGAGTTCGAGCTTCATCAGTTCAATATCATACAAACGCTTCCCCATGTAAACAATAATGCCAAACTGTTTGAGAAATTGCTGCACATCATAGAATGTTTTCATAGCTTCCATTTTAGCAGATTCTAGACTTTTTTTCAATACTAGACCGGCTCTTTCCCCCTATTTTCTTCGTCTTCATTGCCCATTCTTCCGCAAGTATGGTACAATAAAAACATGAGAATTCAACAACTACACTATATTATCAAAATTGTCGAAACTGGCTCTATGAATGAGGCAGCCAAGCAGCTCTTTATCACTCAACCCAGTCTCTCTAATGCCGTTCGAGACTTGGAAAATGAAATGGGCATTGAAATCTTTATCCGCAATCCCAAGGGCATTACCTTAACCCGTGATGGGATGGAGTTTCTCTCCTATGCCCGTCAGGTCGTTGAGCAAACTCAGCTTCTTGAGGAACGCTATAAAAATCCTATCGCCCACCGCGAACTTTTCAGTGTTTCCTCTCAGCACTATGCCTTTGTAGTCAATGCCTTTGTATCGCTACTTAAGAAAAGCGATATGGAAAAATACGAGCTTTTCCTTCGTGAAACTCGGACTTGGGAGATTATCGACGATGTCAAGAACTTCCGTAGCGAGGTCGGTGTCCTCTTTTTAAACAGCTACAATCGCGATGTTTTAACGAAAATGCTAGATGACAATCACCTGCTAGCGCACCACCTCTTCACAGCCCAACCCCATATCTTTGTCAGCAAGACCAACCCTCTAGCTAAAAAAGATAAGGTCAAACTGGCTGATTTGGAAGACTTTCCTTATCTGAGTTATGACCAGGGGACGCACAATTCCTTCTACTTTTCAGAGGAGATTCTTTCACAAGAGCACCATAAGAAATCCATTGTTGTAAGTGACCGCGCCACCCTCTTTAACCTTTTGATTGGTTTGGATGGTTACACCATTGCAACAGGGATTTTGAACAGTAACCTCAACGGAGACAATATCGTTTCCATTCCACTGGACATTGACGACCCGATTGAACTAGTCTATATCCAGCATGAAAAAACCAGCCTATCTAAGATGGGCGAACGCTTTATCGAATACTTACTAGAAGAAGTTCAATTCGATAATTAATAGAAAAATGAAAAAGGGAAAAAGAAAAAGTTAGGAAATAAAAAGTGAAAAAGATACTACTGACCAGTGCTTTAATCCTTTCAATCGCAGGATTAGCACCCGCATCCGTCTTAGGAGAAGAAAACACAACTCAATCCACATCTGCTGTCAAGGAAGCAATTGCCAAAGAAGAAAAGAAAGAGTCGAGTGTTGAGGAAAACTCTAAATCAGAAGTTCTTCCGAAAGTAGATGTGCAAGAAGACAAGCCCAAAAAAGAAGGATGGCACCAAGAAAATCACCACTGGCGTTTTTACCAAGATGATAAACCTGCTTTGAACTGGAAACAAATTCAAGGCAAATGGTACTACTTCGATCAAGATGGTAATCGTCTTCATTCTACTGTCTACAAAGGTTATGCCTTTGACCAAGATGGTGTCATGACAGAAAATAGCTGGACTAAACTGGACAATCAATGGTATTATGCTGATTCCTCTGGACGACTAGCTCAGAACACTTGGAAAAAAATCAATGGTTCTTGGTACTATTTTGATCAAACTGGAAGCATGCTCAGCAACACTGCCGTTGACGGCTATCTTCTCACAAAAAGCGGAGCTATGGCGGAAAAGGGCTGGACTAAATTAGACCAAATTTGGTATTATGTAGCTCCTTCTGGAAAAATCTCACAGGATAAATGGGAGAAAATCAACGGTTCTTGGTACTACTTTGACAAAGAAGGCGGAATGCTGAGTGCGACAACCTTCAAGGGCTACCTCTTCAACCAGAGTGGAGCTATGGCAGAAAACAACTGGGTCAAAATCAAGGATACTTGGTTCTATGCAAACGGGTCAGGGAGATATGTCCAAGAAAACTGGCAAAAGATTCAGGATTCCTGGTACTCATTTGACCAGAATGGTGGAATGCTAGCAGACAAATGGAAAGGAAGCTACTACCTCAAAACCAGTGGAGCCATGGCGGAAAAAGAGTGGATCTTTGATAAAGCCTACAAGAGCTGGTTCTATCTAAAAGCGGATGGCCGTTATGCAAATCAGGAATGGATTGGAGCATACTACCTCAAGTCAGGTGGTTACATGGCAAAGAGCGAATGGATTTACGATAACTCTGACAAAGCACGCTACTACCTAGATGATAATGGCCATTATGTTTCAGGAACTTACAAGATAGACGGTAAGGAACACTTGTTCCAAAAATACGGCCAATGGATTTCAGAAGTTTCAACTGAAGGCGGATTTACAAAAGGCCTATACAGCAATACCATTTTCCTAGATCCTGGGCATGGTGGTCGAGATTCAGGTGCCTTTTACTACAATGTAGCTGAAAAAGATCTCAACATGCAGATTTACCGTAAGCTTCGTACTAAGTTAGAAGAACTAGGCTACAAGGTCCTCACTTCTCGTGATAGTGATATTGACGTTGATTTTGTTACCGAACGTTCTCGTATGGTTAATAAGACCAACTCTGATATTTTTATCAGTATTCACTTCAACGCTACTGGTAATACCTACTCAAAAGCGAGCGGTATTCAAACCTACTCCTATAGCGATGAACCTGATTATCCAAGTAAGATTAATAAATACTGGCACAATCACCCAGATCGTATGAGTGAAAGCAAACGCCTCGCCGCTGCCATCCACTCCTCTCTTCTAGCAGAAACAGGAGCTAAGGATGCTGGCCTGTTGGAGAGCAGCTATGCCGTACTACGCGAAACAGCCAAACCAGCCGTTCTACTAGAACTTGGTTATATGGATAATTTCTCCGAAAACCAACAAATCAAAGATAGCCACTACCAAGATAAACTGGTCGCAGGCATCGTAAAAGGGATTCAAAAATATTATGCTGGTCAGTAAAAAAAGTCTCGAGAAATCTCGAGACTTTTTATTTGCCTTCTTTTTTATCTTTATCAGGAAAGAGGTAGCCAAGTCCTACACAAGCTAGCACACCGGCACCAATCACCAAACCACTTGAAATTGGCAACAAATCAAAAATAGCATTTGCAATGATAAAGGCGATGATCAAGCACATCAAGCTAGCCTTGTAGTCTTTTTTCAAAAAGTTTTCTAGCGTGAAATAAAGGAACAATCCTACCGGAATGAGTGACCAGAGGTTGACATCCAAACTTGGCCATCCAACAGAACCGAAATACAATACTAGCGCTGCTGCTACTAAAAATACAAGTCCCAATAATTTTTTCATTTTTATGTCTCCATTTTCTTTTTTATTGACTTGAGTTGTCTGATACTGACCCCTCACGCGCCTTACATGAACCATTATAGCAGAGGAATTTTTCAAGAACAAGCCCTTTTGCCTATCTGGTCAATATCTTTGTCTAAGTGGTTAAATAGTCGTGATAAAAGAAAAAGAAGCCCTAATGGGCTTCTTGATTCTGCCGATTGTAACAGTATTTTTGAACGAATACCATCTAGTTTTTCTTTTCCTTTGACTCAAGAGAAGATTTGATTGATTCACGGTCTGCTTGTAGTTGAGCTAAGTTCTTTTCTGCTTCCTCAAGTTTACTGGTATCTGGTTTCACACGATAATAAACATTTTCTGGTTTCATTAACATAGACCCATAATCTTGTCCTGAAAGTAGTCTTTCCTCAGCATGATTGCTTTTATCCGTAATCTTTCCGTCATCAGCAGGTTGCATAACAACTCCACTTGGCACAGCTACTACTACAAATCCTCCAGCAACAGAATCTTTTACCCATGCACTGATAGACGCTGTCTCAGGGTTACGACTATCTTGACCTTTTGATACCTTTAATCCAACTACAGATTCGTACTTTTGATCATTTGTAAACCAAGTCGCATCTACTTCTCCAGAATTCTTAATGATATATTCATTGCCAGATTGACTACGCCAAGTGCCTTCTAAACTAGACAAATCATTGTTCTTGATTGCTTCAATATCTAGTTTTGGAACGGTAGTTTCTTTCTTCAACTTGCTAACAAGTGCTTCTGCTTCCGTAATTTTGGTATCTAAAGCAGTCAGTTGATCCTTGAGTTTCTGAATTTCCTCTTGTTTATCCTTATCAGTTTCATCTGTTTTTCCTTGGCTTGTAGACGCTTGACTTGTTGACTCTGTAGTTGAAATGGCAGACGATGCTTGATTTGGCTCTTTCTTTCCAATCAGAAGATATGAGAAAATACTTACCAAGATGAGAGTGACTAAAACAGAGAGTGCTATGCCAATATAGATTTTTATATTTTTATTCGGAGCCGACTTTGATTCAGACCGCTTAGGTCCATTGATCTCTTCAAATTGTTTTTCCCGTTCTTTCTTATTCATAATTTTCTCCTTTTTGATTGATATTCAGCCAAGCTTACGATACTTCATTCGTTACTATCCATGAACTTTTATGACTTTTAAAAAAAATCCAAGCAAAAATTTCTAGAATAAATAACTATAAAAATATCTCTAGATTGGTATCAAAACAAGTATTTATTACAATACATTATACCACAAAATATAAACAACCGTTTGTATTTATATTTTTATAAGCCGAAGAAATGGATTTTAAACAGAACCCATCTCCATTAGAAAAAGCCTGTCCTGAGACAAGGCTTTTACATATATCTCTTTTAAATCTCCCATTTTCATAGAAATCTAAATAATATATTTATAAATCAATACTTTCACAAAACTATGTCACCTCCTCACTATCTAATCTCAGTACATAAACCATTTTTTCTATAGCTTTTGTCTTAATCTTTATTTTTTCTATAGCTTTTGTCTTAATCTTTATTTTTTCTCTTCAATCCAAGAAAAGCTCCTACTATAAACATGATTCCGGCAGCTAATAGTGTCTGGGCTCCGCTTGCTGTTCCGGTTTTTGGCAACTCATTAGGATTGTTACTAGTTGATTTACTATTGATGTTGGTATTTTTATTAGTTAAGTTCCCTTCTTCATTTAGATAAACGTTCTTGTTAATTTCAAAGTTTTTATCATTTTCATCAGAAACAATACTATTGACATCATTAGTTGAATCAGATTGTGTTTTTTCTTTCTTTTTCGATACATCAAAAGTAGGTTTATTTTCCTCCTCCTTTTTCTCCTCTATTTTCTTGAATACAGGTTTTATAAAGGTATCTTTTGATAGATTAAGAACATAGCCGGCGTCTTTTTTCCCTTCGAAACCAGAAATTTCCCAACCATCAAATTGGTATCCTTTTTCTAATTCACCCTTATAGACAGGTAACATAAAATCTTCTTCCGACACTATCGTTGAACTCATTTCTTTTCCATTTTGAATGGTCACAGTTACCCTATGAGGTTTTAATTCACTTACCTCTCCCGTGTCTTTATTTAAAATGAATTCTTTTACGGTAGTATTTCTTGCAAAATCTTTTACAACAATCTTAATGTTTAGTGTCTTATCTGTTAGTTGTTTAATATCATCAAATGATTTGTATTCTTTTCCATTTACATAAATATGTTGTTCTTGAATCTCACCATCGAATCCATTATTTCTCTTATCATTGATGTTAAAAACTACAGATTTTCCATTAGCATATTCGATACTAGTATTTCCCTTAGGATCAATGCTTACTTCAGGTTTTACATTATCATATAAGAATTGATAGTGTACTCCAACTGCTTTTGCATTCAAATCGCTATAGCCAGTTTGAAGATAAACATTTCCATCCATATCTGTTACCTTATCTGGAAATCCGTTTGCTTTATAGTCTTTCATTCCCCAGTCCATGATGTCACCGTCTTTAACATTAAGCTTAATGTTAAAATCTCTAGTGTTATCAATGTGTAAATCTCCGTAGATTAAATAATTGTCTACAACCGATTCATTAACTCTCAACTCCCAGTTAAAACCACCCTTATCAGAAATCTTACCTCTTAAATAGAATTCTGGATTTCGTACATAAATTTTATTAGTTTTAGATGGATTAAAGTAGTTCTTGTCCATTGAAAGATTTACTGGTTTTGCATCAATAAATAACGTAGAGCCATCTTCTTTTATAGCTTCTACATTGGACTTATCCTCTCCTGTGTACTCTTTACCATCCTTACCAAATAATATCAGTTTAGAAGGATCTGTTACAAGATTGCCATCGTTATCGATTGCCTCCCCTTTATCATTCATTTTAAATGTAAACACTTGATACCTTACAATGTTAAAGCCGTCCAAAGCCGACATTAATACTGATTGAGTACTTCTTCCATCTTCAACATTTCTACTATCAGCATAAATTGTTGTTTCTGATAAAACTCTTAGATTAGGATTGGCCTTTTGGATTTTTGCTATATCTTCCTTGTTATAGACTCCATTCCCTTCTAACATATCCGTTTTTCCAGGATTATAGGTAGTCACTTTTAGTGCATAGCCTTTTCTTAGAATGATGTTATCCTTTAACAGATATTGTTGTTTTTCTGAATCAGAATAGATTTTACCAGATTCCATGTCCGTTAAATTGTTTGGTTTATTTTTTGAAAGATCTCCTTCTCCTAATTCTATTACATTCCCATAACTTGATGCATACGGATATTCTGCTTTAGTTTCCTTAATTTTTTCAGGCATTCTAATTTTAGTTTCAGCTTTTATCTGACCATCATCTTTAACAAAGAATCTCATATCTCCTGCAAAAGCTAATCCATCCACAATATCATTAATATTAGCGTATAAATCAAATGTCATCGTTTTCGAATGGGAATCATACTTGGTCGTTTTGATTTCTATCGATTTATAATTATTGCCATAATATACCTTGGCATTTTTAGAAACATTACTGATCTTTCCAAGAATTTCAAAGTGTCCATCTTTAGACGGGTTTAGAATGCCATAAATTTTTGATTTGATTTCATCAAGTTTTTCAGTTTCATATTCTAAGGCACTACCATCGTCATATGCAATGATATTTCCCTTATCATCGTATTTATAATCGTATTCCTCTATTCTCTTACCAGTTTCACTTGTAAAGTCATCAACTTCTCTGAATTTCTTTTTAATGAGTTTCTTTAAATCTTTGCTTTCAAAGTCTCTAATTGTTGAAATTGTTTTATGAATAGTCAAGCTAGATTTTTCTTCGGTAGCCTCTTCATTTTCTTGATGATGTTCTACTTCCGTTGTATCTTTTTTAAGACTATCCTCTTTTCTATTTTCTAAATTTTTAAATTTAGATTCGGAAATCTCGCCAAGCTTTTGGTATTTAGATGAATCTTGATCAGGATCTACTAGATAATAGGAAATCATCCCATTTTCATCAGCATGATCAGCAAATTTAATTCTATGAATCTTTGTGAAATTGCTAGAACCGTCTAATGCAATCACTTCAATGATTTTGCCCCTTAAATCTCCTGCACCTTTAATTTCATAAATGGTATTTCCGTCTTTGTCAAGTTTTCTATTTCGTCCTTGGCCCTCACCTGCATAAGTGACCTCAAGATTTTTTTCAACCTCTCCATCTTCATTAACAAGAGCGGCCCCAGCATACCAAACTTCGTTGGCAATCTCGTCAAATTTTTCAGGATGTTCTTTTTGATCTCTCGCAAATAGCGTTTCATTCTTGTATTGCTCTTTGACCTTGTGATAAGTATCCTTTGTAATTAACTTAATTTTTTCAGGGTTTGAAAAATCAATTGAAACAATCTTTGGAGGTGTGTTATCAATTTTTACAGGAATATAGGAAACCTGCCATGGGTAATCCTTGGTTAATCTATATTTAAATTTATAGAAATATTGGCCTTCCGCAATCGGTTCAAATTGTCCTCGTATCTTAGTAGCAGGATTCTTTTTTGTCATTACTTTCTGGGGCATTTTCTTCTCTACCTCTAGGGTTATAAATGAGTCCATCCCATTTCAAGTCACCCCAAACTTTTAGTTTAGATGATTTGATTCCCTTCGCATCATTTCTTTTAGAGTTTAAAATTCCTTTAATAAAGTGTTCTCTCGAAATGACTTTTAAGTCTTTTTGATTTTCTCCCTCTTTATTCGTATTTACTATTGAAATCACCCCTTCTTCGGCACTTCTTAATACAAGTGGAGAAGGCGTTAATCCTCTCTCAAGTTGAGCATCTTGAGGATTTCCATTTGAATCTAAAGGATAAATTTTAGCAATATTAGAACCACTCGTTGATGGTGCGTTGATTCCTTCGTTATTGAAAGCAAATAATTCTGGATTTTGATCTAGGGATGTTGTATTTTTATCTTTTCTATTTTGGATAACTCCTGCTGGATTAAATTTATCTATACCATGTTCTCCACCAATCCCCTTATTTAAGGTACCTGGAATTTTTGGTTTACCATCATCATCATAACCTTCCATTGCTTTTGATTTTGATCCTTCTTCCCAGGCCCATTTATCAAGGATTGGTTCGTGGTTCCAATTTCCAGCAAATCCCATTAGAGGCATGGACAAAGAAGGTTGGAAGTTTCTTTTCTTCCCGTTGGAGTTTAGAGCTTCCATTTCTTCCACTGACTCAAAATGAATAAATGATTCTACAAATTTATTTTTGTTTTTAGCCTCTCCAACATTTATAACCGCATTTAAATCAAAGCTAGAATTTGGACCTATAGTGAAAGTATCATGCTCAAATGTGATATTTGCTCCTTTGACTTTTTCTGGGTGAATTTCTGGAACAATTTGCTTCCCGTCCGGAGATTTTTCATCTTTATATGTTTCATCGAGTTTTAGCCTATCAGTTAGAGCATCTGTAGTTACTGCGGATGCTGAAACTTTAAAGGTTAAAGGTCTATTTGAGGTATTGTGAAGCTTGATTGTAAAGTATTTTTTATCACCTTTTATTTCTTTAAGAGAAATGGAACCATATGAATTTACCAAACCTTTAGAATCTGTATTTTTGAAAGTCGCTACAACTTCATTTCTCAAAGCGTTGGCAACATTAATTAGCCCCGCTCCCTGCTGTCTAGGTGATGCAAAGTATTGACTCTTTTCTTTCCAAGAGGTTGCATCCATCATAGGTCTTGCAGTATTTTGTAGGGCTATTTTTGTAAGACTTGTAAGGTCTATTTTGTCATCTCCCTTAAGATTTTTCAAGACAGGTCTTTCAAGCAATTCCTTTAATTTTGGTCGAATCAAAACAGTAGAAGCTGCTACGATTGGAGTTGCCATACTAGTTCCTGACATATAACCATAAGTGGATTTACCATTAATAACATTTAGAGTGGATTTAATATTTTTACCAGGTGCTGAAACATCCGGTTTTAAAAGCAAATCTGTTCTAGGCCCCCAAGATGTAGACCCTGCTGGAACGATAATATCTTCTTTATAAAGTTCTTTGTCTGTGTCAGCTGCAAATTTAAAGTCAATTTCTTTTTCATCACCTACATTTGGTTTATTAGAATTATAGCTTTCCATATCAATTGGATAGTATTGTTCTAAGTTATTTTTAAAATCTTCCTTATTATTTCTTTTGACTTCAGTTTTTTTATCAGGGTTAATCATGTTCCATAATTTTACACCATCATCTCCTGAAATTGAAAATACTTGACTTTTAGTCCCTTCATCCGCTTCATATCCCATAGCTGGAAGGTCTGTCCAATTATCTCTATTGTAGTAATTTACAGTATTTACAACCATAATGGCACGTGCGCCTTTATCCGTTGCTCTTTTAAAAGCATCTTTTAAATCCTTGGTATAAATTCTATCCATTACTGCAATTTTGCCCTTAAGATCCAAGCCTATCAAATCTTGGTCTTGACCTTTGCCTATATATACAAATTTTAATTTATTTGGAGTTTTTGAGCCATCCTCATTTGTTAGGATTTTATTTTTATCGAAAAAAGCCCCTATATTTCTGTATTTAAAACTTTGTCCACCTATGTTAACTTTATCAAACTCAATTGTTTGATTTTTAGCAGAAGCGACCGCTATCGCATCTTCATGTGCGGCAGTTCGTGTTACATTTCCAGTATCTGTCATTTTCAGATTATTATTTGCTACTAAATCCCAAGAAGAACTTGAAGCAGAAGTCGCAAAGTTACCTGTAGCAACAACCATTGGGATTCCAGCTTTTCTTAACGCTCTAATAGCCTCCCAATATTTTTCACCTGCAAGACCGGTTCCTGTAAAACCAGATGATACCGAAACAACATCAACATTGTGTTTGATCGAATCTTCAATAGCATGAAACATTGTTTCATCCCCTGCAAAGCCAGATCCTGCATCGGAATACATTTTATAAGAGAAAATTTGTGCATTAGGCGCAATTCCATCTATGCCATTAAAGTTCTTGATGTCTTTTTCAGTATCATTTCCAGCTAGAATCCCTGCAATATGCATCCCATGTGGGTCAAAATAATCCCTTCCATCATCATATTTTTCGACAGTGATTTTACCACCATTATAATAATTGAACGCATGAGGGATTTTATCACTCAACCAATAATTTTTATCAGTGCCTTTTAAGTCTTCTTTTTTAAATTTCATTGAGTCTTTGGCATCATCATCGATTCTCATAGCCTTATGCCTATAATCTGTTCCAGTATCGATATTTGAAATGACCATACCTCTACCATCAAAATTTTTCCCAAATGGAGCATTAATAGACTTTAGGTAATCAATAGCTTCCTCAACTCCAATTTCCTTTCTGGCATGATTCATCATTGGTTGGAGTTTTTGTGATCGTTCAACCGACGAAATACCTTCTATTTGTTTAATTTTGTCCAAATTATCTGGAGTTGTTTCAATGGCGGTGCCATTAAAAATCGTATTATAGGTATATAAAACTTTTGTATCCTTAAGATTTGATAGTTCCTTAATTACTTTTTCTCCAGATTCTTTATCTTTAAATTCAGCAATATAGACAACTTTATCTTCTTTTTTCGGATTTTCTGTATCTTTATTTACAAATGAGTTCGCATCATCTCCTTTGGATTGATTGGAGTCTTCTTTGATACTTTCTACTTCGTTACTAGTTTTTTTGTCTATCTCAGACTTTCTACTAACAACTTCTTTTTCCTCAATAACTGTTGTCTTCTTCTCTTCAGTATCCTTTGAAGTTTCTATAACATTATGAATATCTTCAGATTGTTCATTGTTTTTTGTTTCTTTATCTGCTACTACTTTTTCTTTATCAGAAATTCTTAAAGCATCTTCAGAACTAGGTGCATCTGCTAAAATCACCTCATTGGGGGCATATGCTGCTAAAATAACTGCAGCAGTAGTTAATGACAATACCGTACTTTTTTTCATTTTAATTCCTTAATTTTTTATTTTAAACCCAATAGATAGAAAACTTTAACCTTGCTAGCCTTTGTTATAAAAAGTTTTATGACGTATTATCTAGTGGGATAGAGTAGTACATTTATATATAATTGTTAGCTCTCTGAAAAATAGTATATCAATTAAAAAAATTTAAGTCAAGAAAAATTAACCTGGGTTAATTTTTTTTTAACCCATGTTAACAAATAGTCTAGTCAATAAATATTATAGTTAACTGGCTACAATATAAACTCATTCCTACCGTCAAAAATATTATCAATCAACTGGAATAACTACCAAAATTGCAAAAA
>NZ_KQ970235.1:329008-347531 GCF_001579025.1 Streptococcus oralis | reverse complement strand
ATGGATACAACTTATGCCTCAATAAATATGCAAAAACAACCGCTATAATTTTCAACGGTTGTTTGTAACATATTTAATTTTTAAATCTCATTCTATTTTATCTCTTACGAACCGGCACTTTCGTAGGCATCCAAGCCCCTATCCCAGAGTTTCAAAGAAATGACAAAGAAGACAAGAGAAATCACAATCAACCCACCAATGTTAAAGAGCCCGTCTTTGTCCTGCAAGAAATAGCTGGCAGGATAGTAGGCCGTAAAGGCGAAAGGCACGATAAAGCTAATCAACCAACGAAGGAGCGAATTGTAAATGGAAATCGGATACTTGGCAAAGTCATTAAACATATAAAAAATGTAAATCATGGCTCCTGACTGCTTGGTCCAAAAAGCGATGCTGGCAGTCGCGATTTTCAAGGAAGTATAGATCAAGGTCGCAAAAGGAATGCAGACTAGAAAAATCAGGAACTTTGGAAGATTCCAAGCAATACTAGATACCGTTGTAGCTAGCAGAATACCTCCGACCAAAAGTTCACCCAAGGCATCAATCTGAAAGGTCTCAACCAGAATGTGAAAAAGAGGATTGATAGGACGCGTCAGGTACTTGTCAAACTCTCCTTTTCGCACCAAACGTTGCCCCAGAGCCCAGAGATTGTCAAAAAAGAGATGATCTAATCCCTTTGGAATTAAGGAAAATCCATAAATAAAGGCAATCTCTTGAAAGGTCCAACCTTCTAGCGAGGGGATGTGTTGAAAGAGTACATTAAGAAACAAGAGGTTCAGGCCTTGAGTCAGAAAGACTCCCAACACACCTACCACAAAATCCACCTTGTATTCCATGATTTGCTTGATGTATTGTCTGATAAAAATCAGATGCATGCGTTGATATTTTTTCATACTAACCTCCCTGAATAGTGATGAATGACTGGACTCGTTTCCAAATCAACTGAGACAAACCTACCATCACTATGAGCCAGAAGAACTGTAGCAAGAGTGCTTGAAGAATCTGACTGGCATCGTATTTCCCAACGATAATCATAACCGGGGTATAAATTAAAGATGAAAAAGGCAAGAAGGATAAAATATCTGAAATAACCTTTGGAAAGAAAGCCAAGGGAATCAGACTTCCAGACATAAATGCCACTATTGAAGTCTTGAGGAGATTGGAACCCCATAAATTTTTAAATACAAAGGCTGAAAATCCAAAGCAAATATTAAAGAAAAAGTTAATCAGATAAGCCAGCGTCAAGCTAAAAAGATAAAGTACAGTTAGGCCCAGCACTTCTACAATCCCTTGCCCCGATAAGATTTTCATCAAGACAATCACACTCAAGAAAGGAAGCCCGACGCTGACAAAAATCAACCACTTGGAGCCAAGCTCCGTAAAGAGGTAAGAAGCTGCAAAATGCACTGGTCTCAACAAACGCATGATAATGGAACCATCCTTGACCTCCTCACCAATCATAAAGGAAGAATCCGACCTAGTCAGAAGATTAGTCACAAAACTCATAATGATGTAGAGGGTGATATTTGCCATACTAAAACCCTGAATCAAAGACTCTTGCGAAGAATCAAAGACAGCCTTCCAGAGATAAAAAGCGACAAAAGCCCCCATGACATCGCCAATCCGATAGAGAATAAAGTTGACTCGATAGGTGATCAACTCCTGAACACCTGCATTGATAAAGGGTTTATAACGTCTCCACAATTTGACCATCTTAGAGCTCCTTTCGATAGAAGCGACGGATAATATCCTCAATATCCGTATCCACCATCTTCAAATCACGGATTTCAAAATCAGACAGGGTTTGCTTAATAATATCAGCCGACTGGTAGCGGGAACTATCAAATTCAATGTTGAGGCTATTTCCTTGTCTATCAATGGTCATATCAGGTAGGCCTTCATAGTGAGAGACGAGATGACTTTGCCCTGGCACCAGTTCAAAGGAAAGAGTCTTCATCTTTCCAAAGGTCTCCTTGAGCTGACTCACCGTTCCATCAAAAATCTCCTGCCCCTTGTCAATCATAAAAATCCGATCACAAAGTTGCTCAATATCACTCAAGTCGTGAGTGGTCAAGAGAATAGTCGTCTCTTCCTCCTGATTGATTTGGGTAATGGCCCGACGAATGTTATCCTTGACCGAAACATCCAAGCCAATGGTCGGCTCATCTAAAAAGAGAACCTTAGGATTGTGGAGCAAGGAAGCCGCAATGTCCGCCCGCATCCGTTGGCCAAGTGAAAGAGTCCGCACGGGGTCCTTGATAAATTCCTTCAAATCCAAAACCTCATTCAAAAAGTCCATGCGCTTGTGAAAGAGCGAGTCCGGCACATCGTATATCTCTTTCAAAACCGTGTAGGTCTCTTGCAGAGCCAAATCCCACCACAGCTGGGTGCGTTGTCCAAAGACCACACCAATATCCTTAACATAATCCTGACGATTGTCCTGCGGAATCTTGCCGTTAATCCGACAAAAACCAGATGTCGGTTTTAAAATCCCTGTCAGCATTTTGATGGTTGTCGACTTCCCAGCACCATTGGCTCCGATAAAGCCTAAAATCTGGCCCTTTGGTACCTCGAAGGTCAAATCCTTGACCGCTTCAAAAGTCTGCTTTTCAGGATGAATAAAGGAGCGCAAAGCCCCCTTTAATCCAGGTTCCTTTACTGTCTTCACAAAATTTTTCTGAAGATGTTCCACTTCTATCATTGCCATAAATCTCTCCCTATCGCAAGGAATTGCAACATTATATTTTTGACTACAAATATCTAAATCCTTACTTTCTACACCTTCTCAATATTATTACAGAAGGCTTTATACCAACCTATTATAGTCCAATAAAAACTAGAATGCAAGCGTTTGCCTACAGATTATGAAATTAGAGATTTCACTCTTAAAATCATACTTTTAAACAAAAATTCTGGTTTGATATTTTCCTTAAAACACCAAAAAAATCTGCCCAATGGGCAGGTTTTTGGTAAGAAAAAGAATTTTTTTAATCGAAAAAATTCACGATTCTACTGTTAATTCTTCAGCATTTAATTATTGGCATCAATCCAAATAGATTTATAACCCCTCAATTATTCTCTAAAAATTCTTTAATGCGAGAAACAATAGCATCGCTTTGATAATGATAGAGGTCGTGAGGCGCATCCATATAGACGACTTGAACATTAGACTGGTCGCTTGCAAATCTCTCTGCATAACGTTGCCATTCTGATTGGCTAAAACTAGTACCTTCACCGTTAGACACCAGTAATAAGGTGGGAATTTTCGGATTGATGCTAGAAGTAACTTTCTTGGCATTTTCCTTTACCGTTTGGGATTCATGAAGCATGGCTTGTGACATCAACTGCTTATAAGCTAGAAGTTTATATTGTTTTCGTTCATTTTCGGTCAAAGTTTGATTTTTTATATAAAAGGACTCAGGGAAGTAGCGTAATAAGCCAATATTGCTGCTCCAATATGCTACAGTGAGTAAGGTCTGATTTTGCTTTAAATTCTCATAACTTGATGGCAATGCCCAATCTAAACCAATCAAAGCTTTCACTTCATCAGGAAACTTCTCCTGCCAAGCCAGACTCTCTAAACTAGCCATGGAATGAGACAGAATGATAAACGGCCCTGTGATATTTGCTTGCGAAAGAGCTTGGCGAGTCTCAGACAAAACCTCCATCACATCTCTTGAATGATTGCTATCATCACTATAACCATATCCCGCTCGCTCCACGATGACTACCTTATACCGTTTCGATAAGGATTCCGATACATTTTTAAAGTCCAATATGGGAGAAGCAATACCAGCACCTGAGAGAACTACTATAGTCTCAGGTCCATCCCCTTCAACGTAAATATTTATTTGATGTCCATTGACAAGAACTTGTTGTCCCATAGGTGATAGTGAGGCTTCTTCCTTTTCCAAACTGATACGGTGAAAGATGAATGTAGCGAGTAAAAACAAAAGAATGAAACTATGAATGCCAAGAAACCATTTTTTCAGTATTTTCATAGCATTATTGTACAAAAAATAGAACCTTTTAGCAACTTAAGATTGGTTCTTCTACAGTATATTCGCTATATATCCAGACACAAAAAAACCCACCCAATGGGCAGGTTTCATCTGTATTGTTCAGCTAGATTAAGCTTTACCTTCTGAACCGAATACGTCGATACGTTCTTCAACTGATGCTTGGATAGCTTTTACACCGTCAGCCAAGAATTTACGTGGGTCGAAGAGTTTCTTCTTGTCGTATTCTGCTTCGTTTGCTTCGTAGTCACGAGCAAATTTACGAGTTGCGTTAGCGAATGCGATTTGGCATTCAGTGTTAACGTTAACTTTCGCAACACCAAGTTTGATAGCTGCTTGGATTTGGTCATCAGGAATACCTGAACCACCGTGCAATACGATTGGGAAGCCTGGAAGAGCTTCTGTCAATTTCTTCAAGTGGTCAAGGTCAAGACCTTCCCAGTTTGCTGGGTAAGGACCGTGGATGTTACCGATACCAGCTGCCAAGAAGTCAATACCAGTTGCAACCATTGCTTTAGCGTCTTCGATTGGAGCCAATTCACCTTTACCGATGATACCGTCTTCTTCACCACCGATAGTACCAACTTCAGCTTCTACTGAGATACCTTTAGCGTGTGCTTTTTCAACAACGTCTTTAGCCAATTTAAGGTTTTCTTCAACTGGAAGGTGTGAACCATCAAACATGATTGAAGTGTAACCAACTTCGATACACTCAAGTGCATCTTCGTAGTGACCGTGGTCAAGGTGGATAGCTACTGGTACAGTGATACCCATTGACTCAACAAGGTTAGCGATCAAGTTGCGAGCAACTTTGTAACCACCCATGTATTTAGCAGCACCCATTGAAGTTTGGATCAAAACTGGAGCTTTTTTAGCTTCTGCTGCACGCAAGATAGCTTGAGTCCACTCAAGGTTGTTTGTGTTAAATCCACCAACTGCATAACCGTTGTCACGAGCTGCTTGGACAAATTTTTCTGCTGAAACGATTGCCATTTGTCAGGCCTCCTATATATTTTTTGGGACATCCCATTTACATTGTTCATTTTATCACTTTTTGATAAAAAAAGCTAGTTTTTCCCATACTTTAGATTGAATTTCTTCCAACCCAATCAATGTAAACCCTTTCTTCTCCTTAGTTCTGAGTAACTTTGGGATAACGTATGAAGAAGGTCAAACGATCATCTTGCATCTCAAAATGATAAGGTAATTTCTCGTGTTCTAATAAACTTTTGACCACAAAGAGTCCCATTCCTGAACCCTTGGCCTTGCGACTAGCATTTTCAGAAAAAGACTGGGCCAGTTTTTCTTGTTCTTCAGGACTACAGCTATTCTCGATAAAGAGTTCTCCTTCTCTCTCGCCAATGCGGACCAGGCCACCTGAAGTAGAGTGCTTGATAGCATTGCTGATGAGATTCGATAGGATTAGTTTCATGACAGATGGGTTTATGTAAGCCTGCTGATGGGTTAAGCTAATGTCTACCTGAAGTTCTCTCTCCTTGGCGAGCAAAGCATAATCCTTGACCAGACTTTGCGTCATCTGAAGGAGGTCAACCTCTTCTTTCTCCTCTCGAATTTCCTGCACAGAAGAGAGAGACAATATCTGGAGAACGTGGTGACTGAGGTCATCCACAATCTCCAAGGCAACTCCAAGATAATGGTCTCTATCCTTATAACGACCGATATTTTCTTTCATATTTTCGATTAGGATTTTGAGACTAGCCAGAGGGGTTTTCAGTTCATGAGAGGCCCCTCGTAGGAACTCAACCTTCATCTTCTCCAGCTGAAGAATAGCTTCATTCTTGTCATGCAAGTCCTCAATAACAGTCAAAAGGTGCTGGTAAAGGCTATTGATTTGTTCCTTGAGATCGCCTATCTCATCCTTAGAGTCCACGCGCAATCGCACTTGAGCATCCAGGTCCATCATCCTACGGGTCACCCGCTTGATTTCCAAAATCGGGGCAACAATGGTCCGAGCGTAGATGTAGGCCACCAAGAGGGAAATTAGAAAGGATGCCAACAAGGTATAGGGAAGAAATTGGAGACTGATCTGCTCTGCTTCCTTTTGCAAGTCCATGGACGCTAAAAACTGGAGAGTCATTGTACTACCATCTTGCGTTTTCACCTCACGCTCCTCAATAAAGAGGGAAGTGGTCTGGCGGTCCGTATCTAGAGGAAGGTTGTCCTTGACTTCTAACTTGTCCTCGGTCATCTCTCCCTTGACAGCTCCTTTGATATCACTGGTCTGGGAATACAAGTCCAACACTTGCTCAATACTTTGCCTATCCTTTCCGTCTAGGGACTGGGCAATGGCTGTCGCTTTCTGACCAATGGTTTCCTGACGGTGGCTTAGATAAGTAGAGGGAAAGAGAAAATAAATGGCTAAATGAAGACAAATAACCAGAACACTAAAAATCGAGAAGGTATAGATAAAAATCTTTGTAAATAAACCTGTTCGTTTCATTTTCTCTCCAATTTATAACCAACATTGCGCACAGTGAGGATGCAATCCAAGTCTAGCTTTTTCCGCAGTTCCTTGATATAGACATCAATGACACGGTCAAAGGGAACCTCATCTGTCGCCTTCCAGACCGCATCAATTATCTGAGAACGGGTCAAGGCCCGTCCTTCATTTTTCACCAGATAGTCCAGAATTTCCAACTCCTTGGCATTGATAGCCACTTCTTGACCTGCTAGGCTTGCACTGTAACTCTCAAAGTCCACCTTGGTATCTTTATAGGAGAAGATTCTTCCTGTATCGTAGTAGCGCTTGAAAATTGCATCCACCCTCACTTTTAAGAGAGACAAGGAGAAGGGTTTTTCCAGATAGCCGTCTGCCAGAGAGGCGAAGGCGCTCATCTTGTATTCCTCATCCTGAAAGGCGGTCAACATCAAGACAGGAACCTGACTGGTCTTACGAATCTCCGCTAGAACTTCTAGGCCATTAAGCTTGGGCATCTGGATATCCAGTAAAACCAGGGCTACTTCATAGCTGGAAAATTTTTCCAGAGCTTCCTGACCGTCTGCTGCCTCAATGGTTTCATAACCACAATCCGTCAAATAGTCACTGATCCCCTCACGGATCATCTCCTCATCTTCTACAATTAAAATTTTCATAGAAAAACGTTTCACATTCCTTTAAATTTCTTGTAAATCTCTCTATTTCATCCTGATAGGAAGAATCCTTATCAAGATAAAATAGATAAAAATGCTACCTATATTATACCCCATTTAGGGGAGAATAGGTAGCAAGTTTTTTATTCGCTATCGAGCAAGAGCTCTTTTGGTTGTTTTCTAAGGAGATTGCTTGAGGCAAGCGCCATAACGAGAACCACTAGAACCAAGGCAAGGACAAAGACGATGATGAAGTCTGATGTCTGAATGGAAATGTCTAGGCTTGACAAGGTCTTGCTAAAGCCGTCTACTTCTGCACCACCACCAAGGTTAGAGGCTTGAGCAGCCTTGCTGGCTTGCTTGGCAACACCTGAAGTGACATTGGCAAGAACAGTATTTCCTATTGCACGGGCTGTGTAGTTGGCTAGGAAGTAAGCAGAAACGAGAGCAGGGATGGCAATCAAGATAGATTCGGTAATGAATTGCCCCAAGATACTTGCCTGCTTGAGACCGATAGAGAGGAGGATTCCTACTTCCTTGCGACGGGCATTGATCCAAAGACTGAGCAAGAGGGCAAGGAGAAGAACTGAGAAGCTCAAGCTACCCCAGAAGAGGAGGTTGGCCATCTTGTACATACCAGAGATGGATTGCTCTAGAGCTGGGTAGTTAGAGGAGCTCTTCACAAGTGTGTAGCTCTTCCAGTTGATACCACTGATACCATTCAACTCTTTCATGACGTCATCCAAGTTCTTGTCTGCTGTTACAAAGAAGGTTGCGTCCCCATAAATAGCTGTGTCTTCTGTGTATCCATAAAGTTTTGCAGCTGTGTGAATGTCTGTGATAGCTGTATTTTCATAGAGTTCTTGTGAGTAGGTTACTGCTGACTTATTGTGACCATCAAATAGTCCCTTGATTGTCACTTCAACTGTTTCCTTGGCACCTTTTTCATTGTCTGCATCATAGACATTAGAGTCCAATTTGACCTTATCTCCGACTTTCCAACCGTGTTTAGCTGCCAAGTCCTTGTGCATGAGGATCTTGTCCTTGTCGTCGTTGGTTAGGTGCTCACCTTCGACCAGTTTGTAAGAACCAGAGACAAACTTATCTTCTTTCGAGGAGTCATTGACACCTGTAATCATCAAACTGCTGCCAAACCGTTTGGCACGGTCTGCAGTGAGATTTTTCTTGGTTTCTGGCGTTTCGATGAGTTCATATCCAGTCAAATCTCCGATGGCGTTGATGCGTTTAACATAAGACTCGATGGCCTTATTTTCGGTGATTTTTTTGATATCCTCACCCTTGATATTCCCAGAACCACGTGGCGTTCCTTGATTGACGCGACGATTGATTTGCATGGAGAAGCTATTGGTGATATTTTTAAAGGTCTCCTGAGAAGCCTTGGCAGTAGCTCCCTTGATCGACAAACCGACCAAACTCAAGCTCGCCATGAGGAGAATAATCAGGAAGATAACAATCGATTTGAAAAACTTCCTTGTAACATAGGCAAATGCGTTGTGTAACATAGGTTCCCTTTCTAGATTTGATTTCATAATGCTATCAAAACAAGCTCATCTTATTTTGTAGTATTGCGAGTTTCAGTTAGTTTCTTATCCTTTAATTCAAGTGTAATATCTGACGCTTGTGCCACTTCTTTACTGTGGGTGACGACGATCACACATTTACCTGTTTTCTCGGCAAGTGATTTGAGCAGTTCGATAATATCTCCAGCAGTTTTAGGGTCCAGATTTCCTGTTGGCTCATCAGCTAGAATAACTGGAGCTTCTGAGACTAAACTGCGAGCGATGGCTACACGTTGCTGTTGACCACCTGATAACTGGAGAACGTTCCGCTTGATCTGACTTTCATCCAAACCAAGCTCAAGAAGTGTATCCTTGCTTGCTTTTTTGTTGACCAAGCGGATATTTTCCAGCGGAGAAAGATAATCTATCAAGTTATAATTTTGAAAGACCAGGGAAATATGGTGCATGCGATGGTAAGAATACCCCTTATTCCGAATGTCCTCTCCTTGGAAAAGGATAGAACCTTCAACAGGACTATCTAGACCAGCCAGTAGAGACAAGAGAGTGGATTTTCCTGCTCCTGACTCACCAATGATACTATAAAATTTTCCGGGTTCAAAATTATACTTGATCTGATATAAAACTGCTTCAGCAGTGTTCTTATAACGGTAGGTAACATCTTGCAATTGTAATAAAGTCATGATTTCTCCTTCTTAACTAATAGATGATAAAATTTCTTTAGGCGATTTTCTAAATAGAAATACGAAACAAAGGGCTACAGACAAGCAACCAATCAGGAGCAGAAAGACATAGGATTCTGCAAAGGATAGGAGACTGGTTGATAGACCACTTGCTTTGGCCAGCGTGTCTTGTAAGCTTGCCTGATCTCCACTGGCTAGTACAGTTTGGAGTAGATAGGATGTGATGGCATTTCCTGCAACAAATGCTGGAAGCAAAGCTCCAAGAGATACCAAAACTACCTCTAAACAGAACTGGAGGAAGATTGAGCTCTTGCTTTTTCCAAGTGCGAGTAGAATCCCCACTTCGTAGACCCTTTCTCTCAACCAGAGGGACAAGACCAAAATTAAGGCTCCAGCTCCAGCTATCAACATCCCATAAAGGAAGATGGTCAGGAAGGTTTGGAAGGTTGCCACTGAGTCTTTGATTTGTTCAAAGGCCTTGTTTTCCTTCTCAACTTGGTAACCTTGACTTTCCAAAGCCAAGCTTTCCACCTGCTTCATGAGTCCGTCCATTTCCTTAGGATTTTCTACATAGAAGCGCGCTGCACTGACTTGAGCTTCACTATTTCCCAGAAGGGTTTGGCTACTTTCATAGTCTGTAAAGACTTGGTTTTCACTGAAGTCGGAAGATAAGCCTGTAAATTTCTCTTGTTTTTTACCAGAAAAGATGCCGACAATTTCAAACTCTACTGTTTGCCCCTTTCCAGCTTCGGACTGACCAGCATCCAAGCGAATCTTGTCGTGAAGCGAAAGACCGTTCTTCTTGGCCAACTCTTCGTGGATAAGGATTTTCTTGGAATCCCCTTTTTGAAGGTGTCGCCCTTCTTTTAGATTGAAAGCCGAACTGGTAAAGGTGACATCCTTGGATGAATCCTCAAGAGCCGTTAAGCTAACCAAGTTCTTGTCTGCAGCTGACAAATCATCACGTTCTACGCTCTGCTCACCACTCACCGCTTCCTTGTCTTTCAGTTTTGCGACCGTCTCAAGTTCAGGAGAGACATTTTCCAGTCCCTTAATCTTGCTCACGGATGCTAGGTCAGACAACTTGAAGGTCTGTCCATTTTCTATCTTTTTGATAGAAAAAGATGTATTGAGTGATTTGTAAAGATTGCTTTCTACTGTTTTGTTGGACTTCATCAGAGTCAAACAGGCTGAAATTCCTGCTAAAAGGACAAATAAAATCAGAAATAAAATAAAACTTCTCAGTCGTTTTCTGCTGACATAAGCCCAAGCTCTTTGGATTGGATTCATTTGTCACCTCCATATTTGTAAGACTATTATAAAATCCAAATATGAAATGTTTATGAAATCGAAAATTTTTTTGATTTATTTTTTGAAAAAACAAAAAAGCTAGCAAACTCTAACCTTCCTTCTTATATAAGGAGAACTAGTACCAATCAAAAATCTACTTCATTTTAAAAATGATAATCACGTCTTTCTGATTAGTATTTTTCCATTTCCTAAGTTCTTCATTTTCTGACTAGTTTTTGAGGATATTCTTGATAGAATGAATTGGAAAACTCAGTTTAAATGTTCTGATACAATGAACAGTTCTTGATACCAATATTTTTCGATATAGGAAACGTAGCCTCTAGTCTTCTTTGTAAAAACAAAAAGAGCTAGCCAAAGCTAACTCTTACCCTATGCGGAGAGAGGGACTTGAACCCTCACGACCTAAAGCGGTCACAGGATCCTTAGTCCTGCGCGTCTGCCAATTCCGCCATCCCCGCGTCGATTACTTTACTAGTATATCAACTTTCAAAATCTTTGTCAACACTTTTTTCAGATTTTTTTCATTTTTCCAACAGGCTTATAGTTCAATTTCAGCAAGGTTTTCATCCAGTAATTTTGCTCCCAATGTGTTCTTAAAATGCCCAAGAGCAAACTGATGATTTTCTGGCCAAATAGAAGCAACCGCAGGCTTGACAATCTCGATTTGATAACCTAAATTATAGGCATCAATAGCCGTATGAAGGACGCAAATGTCAGTCAATACACCGGTCAAAATGACCGTATCTACCCGACGTTCCCGCAAACGGATATCTAAGTCCGTTCCTGAAAATGCTGAATAGTGACGTTTGTCCATCCAAAAGACGCGACTATCCGCCTCATGCTCAGCATAAAAGTCAGCTAGGGGGCCATAAAGGTTACGACCGCTAGTTCCGATGATGTTGTGTGGTGGAAAGAGCTTGCTTTCTGGGTGGAATGTATCCTTCTCCTCATGAGCATCAATTGTGAAAAAGACATAGTCTCCACGATCAAAAGCTAATCTGGTTGCCTGATCAATGGCTTTTGATATTGCTTGAGCGGGTGCGCCAGCAGTTAGCTTTCCATGGTCTGCTACGAAATCCTCTGTATAGTCAATCGAGATTAAAGCTTTTGCCATTAGTAGTCCCTCTTTTTCACTTCCTCAAAAATATCACCAATTAGAACTTTGAGATAAGTCCCCTTCATTCCTAATGAGCGACTCTCAATGATTCCTGCCGACTCTAGCTTGCGGAGAGCATTGACGATTACTGAGCGCGTGATACCGATACGATCTGCAATGACAGATGCAGTCAATTGTCCTTCATTTCCATCCAACTCAGCTAGAATAGCTGAAACGGCACGAAGTTCTGAATAGGAAAGGGTGTTGACTGCCATGGTTACAGCAGTACGACGGCGAATATTTTTCTCATCTTCTTCACGTTGGAAGTTCAAGAGTTGAATCCCTACAACCGTGCTCGCAATCTCGACAAGGATCAAATCTTCATCTTCAAACTTCTTATCATTGCGCCAAATGATCAACGAACCTAGGCGAATCCCTGATACATGAATCGGAGCGATGGTCGTCAAACCATCTGGAAAGTCCGCACGGCTCTCCACAGGGAAAATGGTCAAATCGTGTTCAACAGGAAGATTTGCTTCAGTGTCGTAAATCATGTTTGCCCCTTGTACATAGACCTCAGGGAAGGTTTTAGTTTGGAAGAACTGTTCAACACGGTCATTATTGGTCTTATAACGCATAAAGTAGCCTAAGAGACGTCCCTTGTTATTCACAATACAAGCGTTACAATCAATAATATCTGCTAACTGACGTGTGATCGCATTGTAAGGAAGTTCATCTTGGAGTTGCTCCTCAGAGCGCTTTAGAATAGACGTGATTTTTCTTGTTTTTTCTAATAAATGTGCCATTTTTTACCTCGCATATAATCGCTTCCATTATAACATAGAAAAGTCTTTATTTCAATAATTATCTGAAAATTGCTTATTTAATTGCAATTTTGAACAGCAAAAATATTTTAGAAAAAAAGCGATTTTTTTATTGACATCCTATTTTGTTTTTGATATTATAACATTATAAGAAGATGACATGATAAATCCCTTTCCGTTTCACCTATCCTTTACTATCACCATCTTCTTTTACTATCGGTCTCCTTATATATAAAAGCGATTCACTCTGTGAATCGCTTTTTTCTATTTGTCTCCTTTGTTACGAATAACAAAGCCGGTCTTCTTTTCGCTTGAAGTGTTGCGAGGTTTTTTATTGTCTTTATTACGGTAACGTCTGTCTTTATCAAAACGATCGTTCCCACGACTGCCTTTTTTGAAATCATCACGGCGACCATTGCCGCGGCGATCACGGTCTCGACGGTCGTCCCCACGACGGCCTCCACGACCTCCCTTACCTTTGCCACCGAATCCATTACCTGATGGTTTAAATGGCAGTGGTTTTTCACGCGCAATCTCCACTTCAGGAAGGCTGTCTGGATCTTGGACTGTCAGACTCAAGATATACATAGCCAATTCTTCTGGACTAAATTCTGCAGCTAACTTACGAGCATCTTTAGCAAATTTCTCAAAGTTCCCACGAATAGTTTCATCCGCAAAATCACGTTCGATTTTCTTGAGAGCTACTTGTTTCTTAGCTTGGAAGGCTTCTTCTGCTGTCGCTGGTTTCAAGCCTTTCATGCGTTTCTTAGTCAAGTTTTCGATGATTTGAAGGTAGCCCATTTCATTTGGTGCTACGAAAGTAATAGATTGACCTGACTTACCAGCACGACCTGTACGGCCGATACGGTGAACGTAACTTTCAGGATCTTGTGGAATATCGTAGTTGTAGACATGGGTCACACCTGAGATATCCAAACCACGTGCTGCCACGTCAGTCGCAACTAGAACATCAAGATTCCCATTTTTAAAATCACGAAGGACACGAAGACGTTTATTTTGGTCTAAGTCACCATGAATTCCTTCAGCACGGAAGCCACGAATTTTAAGTCCACGAGTCAATTCATCTACACGGCGTTTGGTACGACCAAATACGATAGCAAGTTCTGGTTGTTCCACATCCATGAGACGTGTCATAGTATCAAATTTCTCTTGTTCCTTGACACGGATATAGTACTGATCCACTAGCTCTGTTGTCAATTCCTTGGCAGCAATCTTCACATGCTCTGGGTCTTTCATAAACTGAACACCGATACGTTTGATAGCATCTGGCATGGTTGCTGAAAAGAGCAAGGTTTGACGATTTTCAGGGACACGGGAAATGATGGCTTCAATGTCTTCAAGGAAGCCCATGTTGAGCATTTCATCCGCTTCGTCAAGAATCAGAGTTTCAATATCTTGTAATTTCAAGGCCTTCCGTTTAATCAAGTCCAAGAGACGGCCTGGTGTTCCTACCACGATGTGGGCACCCGATTTAAGAGCTTTGATTTGTTTTTCAATGCTGGAACCACCGTAAACTGAGCGAACTTTCACTCCTTTGCTACGGCCAAAGCGGAACAGTTCTTCTTGGCTTTGGACAGCGAGTTCACGAGTTGGAGCGATAACCAGGGCTTGGATGGTCGCTTCTTCTGTACGGATTTTTTCAAGGGTTGGCAAGCCAAAGGCTGCAGTTTTTCCTGTACCTGTCTGAGCTTGACCGATAACGTCTTTTCCTTCGAGAGCCAAGGGAATGGTCTGTTCTTGGATGGGACTGGCTTCTACAAATCCAGCTTTTTCAATCTCTGCTAGCAATTCAGCAGACAAGTTAAATTCATTAAATTTCACGTTATTCTTCTTTCTAAAGGTGGTGCGAAGCCACCCTATAGGGCTTTAGTTTATACTTTTCTTTTCATGACGTATCTTCTACAAAAAAGAGATACCATGTTGCTTCTTTTCCACGAAAGAAAAGTACTAGTTTCTTTGCAACCTATCTAGTATAACACAAGAGGGAAGCAAAAGATAGTAGAATCCTTTAGGAAAATCATGTAAACGATTTTTTAACAGTAAAGTGGCCTGAAACTTCTTTTTCAAAGGATTTGAAGGGACCATTTCAAGCTCACTTCATTTCCCGTAGCAGAATTGTGCAAAAGTTTTTTTCTTGTGCTAGAATGAAATGCGAATAGGAGGACTATAAATGTTAACTTATGATTTAATCGTTATCGGATTTGGTAAAGCTGGTAAAACACTAGCTGGTAAATTGGCTTCAGCTGGTAAAAAAGTTGCCCTTATCGAACGTAGTAAGGCTATGTACGGTGGAACTTGTATCAACATTGGTTGTATCCCAACTAAAACTTTGCTAGTTGCTGCTGAGAAAGATTTGTCTTTTGAAGAAGTCATTGCTACCAAAAATACTATCATTAGTCGCCTCAATGGTAAAAACTATGCGACTGTTGCTGGTACAGGTGTGGATATCTTTGATGCGGAAGCTCACTTCCTTTCAAACAAAGTCATCGAAATCCAAGCTGGTGATGAAAAACAAGAACTGACTGCTGAAACTATCGTTATCAATACCGGTGCCGTTTCAAACGTCTTGCCAATCCCTGGACTTGCTACAAGTAAGAATGTCTTTGACTCGACTGGTATTCAAAACTTGGACAAATTGCCTGAAAAACTTGGTGTCCTTGGTGGTGGAAATATCGGTCTTGAATTTGCAGGTCTTTACAACAAACTTGGAAGCAAAGTTACAGTCCTAGATGCCTTGGATACTTTCCTACCTCGTGCAGAACCTTCCATCGCAGCTCTTGCTAAACAGTACATGGAAGAAGACGGTATTGAATTGCTTCAAAACATCCGTACTACCGAAATCAAAAACGACGGTGATCAAGTCCTTGTCGTAACTGAAAACGAAACTTACCGTTTCGATGCCCTTCTCTACGCAACTGGACGTAAACCAAACGTCGAACCACTTCAACTTGAGAATACCGATATTGAACTAACAGAGCGTGGTGCTATCAAAGTAGACAAGCATTGTCAAACAAACGTTCCTGGTGTTTTTGCAGTCGGAGACGTCAACGGTGGACCTCAATTTACCTACATTTCACTTGATGACTTCCGCGTTGTCTACAGCTACCTTGCTGGAGATGGTAGCTACACTCTTGAAGACCGTCTCAATGTACCAAACACCATGTTCATCACACCTGCACTTTCTCAAGTTGGCTTGACTGAAAGCCAAGCAGCAGATTTGAAACTTCCATATGCAGTGAAGGAAATCCCT
The DNA here is from genome assembly GCF_001579025.1 of Streptococcus oralis. Lineage (GTDB taxonomy): Bacteria > Bacillota > Bacilli > Lactobacillales > Streptococcaceae > Streptococcus > Streptococcus oralis_X. The sequence goes on along the minus strand of NZ_KQ970235.1, from coordinate 331,681 downwards.
GTTGCAGCAATGCCTCGCGGTCACGTAAATGGAGACCTTCGTGGAGCCTTCAAATCTGTTGTCAATACTGAAACAAAAGAAATTCTTGGAGCAAGTATCTTCTCAGAAGGTTCTCAAGAAATCATCAACATCATCACTGTTGCAATGGACAACAAGATTCCTTACACTTACTTCACAAAACAAATCTTCACTCACCCAACCTTGGCTGAGAACTTGAATGACTTGTTTGCGATTTAAGTTGAGTTTAATCGTATCCAACAGCCCTCGTCGGGCTGTTTTTGTTTCTGCGAAATCTCATACTCTTCGAAAATCAAATTCAAACTACGTCAGCTTCACCTTGCCGTACTCAAGTACAGCCTGCGGCTAGCTTCCTAGTTTGCTCTTTGATTTTCATTGAGTATCAAATCTGTCTTTTCCCTCTTTTATGATATAATAGAAACATGAAATTAAAAACTACTTTGGGCCTTCTTGCTGGGCGTTCTTCCCACTTCGTTTTAAGCCGTCTTGGCCGTGGAAGTACGCTCCCAGGAAAACTCGCCCTTCAATTTGATAAAGATATTTTACAAAATTTAGCTAAGAACTACGAGATTGTCGTGGTCACTGGAACCAACGGGAAAACCCTGACAACTGCTCTCACTGTCGGCATTTTAAAAGAGGTCTATGGTCAGGTTCTGACCAATCCTAGCGGTGCCAATATGATTACAGGGATTGCAACAACCTTCTTGACGGCCAAATCCTCTAAAACTGGGAAAAACATTGCCGTTCTAGAAATTGACGAGGCCAGTCTATCTCGTATCTGTGACTATATCCATCCTAGCCTTTTTGTGATCACTAATATTTTCCGTGACCAGATGGACCGCTATGGTGAGATTTACACGACTTATAACATGATTTTGGATGCCATCCGTAAGGTGCCTACGGCTACTGTTCTCCTCAATGGTGACAGTCCGCTTTTCTACAAGCCAGCTATTCCAAATCCTGTACAGTATTTTGGTTTTGACTTGGAAAAAGGGCCAGCCCAACTGGCTCACTACAATACCGAAGGGATTCTCTGCCCTAACTGTCAAGGCATCCTCAAATATGAGCACAATACCTATGCTAACTTGGGGGCCTATATCTGTGAAAATTGTGGTTGCAAACGTCCTGACTTGGACTACCGTCTGACAGAATTGGTTGAATTGACTAACAATCGCTCTCGCTTTGTCATTGACGGACAAGAATACGGAATCCAAATCGGTGGGCTCTACAATATCTACAATGCCCTTGCTGCGGTCGCTATTGCCCGTTTCCTCGGTGCCGATTCACAACTCATCAAGCAGGGATTTGACAAAAGCCGTGCTGTCTTTGGACGCCAGGAAACCTTCCATATCGGTGATAAGGAATGCACCCTTGTCTTGATTAAAAATCCAGTCGGTGCAACTCAGGCTATCGAGATGATCAAACTAGCGCCTTATCCATTTAGCCTATCTGTCCTTCTCAACGCCAACTATGCTGATGGGATTGATACTAGCTGGATCTGGGATGCTGACTTTGAACAAATCACTGACATGGACATTCCTGAAATCAACGCTGGTGGTGTTCGTCATTCTGAAATCGCACGTCGTCTACGAGTGACAGGCTATCCAGCTGAGAAAATCACTGAAACAAGCAATCTGGAACAAGTTCTCAAAACCATTGAGAACCAAGATTGTAAACATGCCTATATCCTGGCTACCTATACTGCTATGCTGGAATTCCGTGAACTACTGGCTAGTCGTCAGATTGTTAGAAAGGAGATGAACTAATGGTTTATACTTCACTTTCCTCAAAAGCTGGCAACTACCCTTATCAGCTCAACATTGCCCACCTCTATGGAAACCTCATGAATACCTACGGGGACAACGGCAATATCCTCATGCTCAAGTATGTTGCTGAAAAACTGGGAGCTCATGTAACAGTTGACATCGTTTCTCTCCATGATGACTTTGATGAAAATCACTACGACATCGCCTTTTTCGGTGGCGGTCAAGACTTTGAACAAAGCATCATCGCAGGAGACCTACCTGCTAAAAAAGAAAGCATTGACAACTACATCCAAAAGGACGGTGTGGTTCTAGCTATCTGCGGTGGTTTCCAACTATTGGGGCAATATTATGTTGAGGCTTCAGGAAAACGCATCGAAGGGCTAGGAGTCATGGGCCACTACACACTCAACCAGACCAATAACCGTTTTATCGGTGACATCAAGATTCATAATGACGAATTCGATGAAACCTACTATGGATTTGAAAATCACCAAGGTCGAACCTTCCTCTCAGATGACCAAAAACCACTGGGACAGGTTATCTATGGAAATGGAAACAACGAAGAAAAGGTCGGCGAAGGGGTTCATTACAAGAATGTCTTTGGTTCCTACTTCCACGGACCTATCCTCTCTCGTAATGCCAATCTGGCTTATCGCCTAATCACTACTGCACTCAAGAAAAAATATGGACAGGACATCCAACTCCCTGCCTATGAGGACATTCTCAGCCAAGAAATCGCTGAAGAATACAGCGACGTCAAAAGCAAGGCTGACTTTTCTTAAACTAAGGAAAACTAGACCAAAGAACTCCGCTATCTTGCCGGAGTTCTTTTTGCCTGTTCTTTTACCCTTCCCCCTTCGTCATTTCTTCTCATTTTTTGTTCCAAACT
>NZ_KQ970235.1:320478-328623 GCF_001579025.1 Streptococcus oralis | reverse complement strand
TTCGTTTCCTTTTACCCTCCCCTTGCATTTTCTCTCATTTTTTGCCAAAATAGAGAGGTAGAAAGAAGGTAGCATATGTCTAAATTACAACAAATCGTAACATATCTTGAATCAGAAAAACTAGACGTCGCTGTCGTATCTGACCCCGTCACAATCAATTACCTCACTGGCTTTTACAGTGATCCCCATGAACGCCAAATGTTCCTTTTTGTCCTAGCAAATCAGGAACCGCTTCTCTTTGTCCCAGCCCTTGAGGTTGAACGTGCAAGCAGCACTGTTCCCTTCCCAGTTGTAGGCTATGTGGACTCTGAAAACCCATGGCAAAAAATCAAAAACGCTTTGCCTCAGCACGATTTCAAACGTGTCGCTGTTGAGTTTGAAAATCTCATCTTGACAAAATACCATGGTTTGAAAACAGTTTTTGAAACTGCTGAGTTTGAAAACCTCACTCCTCGCATCCAACACATGCGCCTCATCAAATCAACTGATGAAGTGCAAAAAATGATGGTTGCAGGTATCTATGCTGATAAGGCTGTTCATGTTGGTTTTGATAATATTTCTCTTGATAAAACAGAGACAGATATCATCGCCCAAATCGACTTCGCCTTAAAGCGTGAAGGCTATGAAATGAGTTTTGATACCATGGTCTTGACTGGTGATAACGCTGCAAATCCACACGGAATTCCTGGTGCAAACAAAGTTGAAAAGGACGCCCTTCTCCTCTTTGACCTCGGTGTCATGGTTAATGGATACGCCTCAGATATGACTCGTACGGTCGCTGTCGGTAAGCCTGACCAATTCAAGAAAGACATTTACAACTTGACACTTGAAGCCCAACAAGCTGCTCTTGACTTTATCAAACCTGGTGTGACTGCTCATGAAGTAGACCGCGCCGCCCGTGAAGTCATCGAAAAAGCTGGTTATGGTGAGTACTTCAACCACCGTCTCGGTCACGGTATCGGTATGGATGTCCACGAATTCCCTTCTATCATGGAAGGAAATGACATGGTCATCGAAGAAGGCATGTGCTTCTCTGTTGAACCAGGCATCTATATCCCTGGTAAAGTCGGTGTTCGTATCGAAGACTGCGGTGTTGTTACCAAAGATGGATTTGACCTCTTTACCAGCACCAGCAAAGATTTGCTTTATTTTGATTAAACTTAGAGACAAGCAAAAAGTCAGCTTAAATAGCTGACTTTTTTATTTTATCTTCTTGACACTCTTAAAAACTACAAACCCTACAACCATACCCAAGGTATTTTGCAGGAAGTTTGGAAGGATTTCTGGTAAGGCTGCTGACCAGCCATTCATTAGGGTAGAACCTAGGGCGTAGCCACTTACCATGACGATAGTAGCCAAGACAAGGCCTAGCCATTGCCACTTCCCTTTAAAACCTGCAAAAAATCCTTGCAAGCCATGATTTATCAAGCTAAAAAACATCCACTGTGGATAGCCTGATAGAAGGTCAATTAGGAATCCTGCTAGTCCTCCAACGACAGCTCCTTCTTTACTGCCAAAGTAAAAGGCAGTAAAGAAAATACCTGCGTCCAAGAGAGTCAATATTCCTGTTGGCGTTCCAATTTTCAAGTAATAACCTAGGACTACTGAAAGGGCGGTTAAAAGAGATACAAGGGCGATTTTAGTTGTTTTGGTTTGCTTCATATTGTCTTACTCCATATTGATCTGCTTGTGCAATAGCACGGTAAACGAAAGCTTTCGAGCTCTCTACTGCTGGTAAAAGTTCATCACCTTTAACCAAGTGACTGGCAATGCTTGAGGCAAAGGTACATCCTGCACCAGCATTTTGGCCTTGAATGACTGGGTTTTCTAGAACAGTGAAAGTTTGTCCATCATAAAAGACATCCACTGCCTTGTCATGACTGAGGCGATTGCCTCCCTTGATAATGACTGCTGGCGCTCCTAAATCATGCAATTTCTGCGCTACAGCTTTCATGTCTTCCAATGTTTTAATTTCCTGACCAGCCAATAATTCTGCTTCAGGAAGATTTGGCGTAATCACACTGACATGAGGGAAAAAACGAATCAACTCTTGGCAGAGCTCACTAACAGCCACGTCGTGCGTTTCCTTGCAGACCAAAACGGGGTCCAATACCACAGGCACTCCTGGACGTTGCTTGATAAAGTCCAAGGCCTTCTCAGCCACACTGACAGTAGGAAGAAGGCCAATCTTAATCCCTGCAAACTCGACATCACGTAAGCTATTCAACTCATGTTGAAAAATAGTATCATCCGTAGGGAAGACTTCAAAGCCCTTTTCGGTCAAGGCCGTCAAACAAGTGACAGCTACAAAGCCATGCAAGCCGTTTAAGATATAGGTGGCCAAATCAGCTGACAAACCACCACCACTAAAAATATCATTCCCAGAAAGGGCTAAAATACGATTATTCTTCATAACGAATCTCCTTTAAATACAAGCCATTTGGTGCCGCCGTTGGACCTGCTAGCTGCCTGTCCTTCTTCTCCAAAATCAAGTCAATCTGCTCAACTGGCATTCGATTATTTCCGATTTTGAGCAGTGTCCCCACCATATTGCGAATCTGCTTATACAAGAAACCATTTCCCGAAAAGGTAAAGGTCAAAAATTGGCCTGTCTCATCAACTGTTAGACTTGCTTCTGTGATGGTACGAACCTTGTCCTCTACACTGGTTCCAGATGCTGTAAAACCGGTGAAATCATGAGTTCCCTCTAGCTTTTTGATTGCCATCTGCATCCGCTCTACATCAAGCGGATAGGGAAAGTGAGTAGCGTAGTGACGACGCATAGGATTTTTGGGACGTCCTCTATCCACGATAAACTCATAGGTCTTGCTGTGTTTGGCATAACGGCAATGAAAATCATCTGCCACAATCTCAATCGAAATCACATCGATATCTTCTGGAGATTGGGTATCCAGAGCAAAACGGAGTTTTTCCTCATCCATCTGATAGGGCAGATCAAAATGAATGACCTGTCCCAGAGCATGGACCCCACTATCCGTCCTACCAGCACCGTGAACAGTGATGGCTTGCCCCTTATTGAGTCTCGTTAAGGTTTTTTCGATTTCCTCTTGAACGCTCCTCGCATGAGGCTGGCGCTGAAAACCAGCAAAGGCAAAACCATCATAAGAAATAGTTGCTTTATATCTTGTCATAACTTCTATTTTATCAGGAAATAAAAGTGTAAACAAGTTTAAAAACTAATAATTGTCTGGGTACAAAATTCCTAAAAAGAAAAACTTAGGAAATTAATCCTAAGCTCTCTTTTGAAGTGCGTACATAACAAAGATAGAAGTGACAATCAACCAGCAGCCTAGAATGGTGAAGACCAACATACCGTTTTGAGTCACCAAACCAATCGCTCCAAGAATGAAAGGTGTCGTGAAGGCTCCAAAGCTACATCCTAGCACTGCAAAAGATGTTGCCTGATTAAGGAGCTTGGCTGGGATTCTTTCAGAAAGAAGCTGAAAGACAGTGGTCAAGGCCACACTGTAAGAAAAACCTGCCACAACACTTCCAACTACCATCACACCCAATGACGGAGACAAGGCAATCACAATCTGCCCCAATCCAAAGGTGATACCTGACCAAAGGAGCAACCTTTCTTTAAACAGAGAGATAAAGAAAGAAAAACTCACACCTGCCAAGATACCAATCAACTGCATGATACTTAAAACCAAGCTCGATAACTGGGCATCCCCTAGACCTCTTTCCACCATCAGACTAGGAATACGAATAGTGATAGCTGTATTGGTGCAGACAACAACTGCTGCTTCGACAGCCAATAGAAAAATCAAGCTTTTCATCTGTCCTGTCAAACGAGTCGTTTCGGCCTCTTTTTTCTTTGTTTCTTTCTTTTCTTTCCCATAAGGGACAAAGAGCAGATAAAGGATCAATACTAAAAATCCCGCACTGTAGGCCAAGAAGGTCACTGTCCATCCCAAGGATAAGAGTTGACCGACCACTAGAGTCAAAATCGATGCCCCGACAACTTCTGCTGACCCGCGAAGACCCAACATCTGAATCCGTGTCTTTCCATGATAGCGTTCGCTGATGATAGAAATAGCCTTGGCATTGATCATCCCAACACCCAAGCCAAATAAAATCCGCATCGCAAAGACAAAGTTGTATTCCTGATACCAGAAAGGGGCTGTTCCTCCTATAGAGAGGATGAGAAGCCCTAGACTAATCTGAAGACGCTCAGGAAATAACCGCTCCAAAAACCCATTTAAAACCAGCATAATCATGATTCCAAAAGAAGGAAGACTGACCAGGAGCTCGATTTGTTCTTTGGGGTATCCTTGATAGTAGTCAAACATGGCTGGCAGAGCACTTGAGATGGAGAAGGAGGTAATCAAAACGAGGGAGAGGGCCAAAATACTAGCCCGTTCTAAATATTGTTTCATGAATTTTCTTTCTGTATATTTCTCACTGTTGATCCTTTTAAAAGGAAGATGGCAAGAAAAGAAGGAGCCCAATTGAACTAGAGACTCCGTCCTAACTTTCCTAATAGGAAGACTATTTTCGCTTGATTTGCTTGATCAGATAGAAGATGAAGCCTGCAACCATATACGCCGCAAAAATGATCAAACACCATTTGATAACCACGTCCCAACCCTTGTTCACATTTAAAAAGAAATAAGGGAAGGGATTGTCCTTGGAATTCGGAATATTGAGTTTTAAGACCAAGCCATTAAACAAGGCAAAAATCATATAAACCAAGGGCAAGATAGTCCACAAGACTGGATCCCAGATCTTGTATTGACCCCGTTTATCAAAGAAAAGGGTGTCGGCTAAAAACCAGAGTGGAACGATATAGTGGCAAAGGAAATTTTCCACACGGTAAAAGTCTGTCGCAATCGGAGCAAGCATAAAATGGTAAATCACACAGGTAATCATGATACTCATGGTAACACCACCCTTGAGACGAAGCAAGGTCGGACTTTGCCAATTTTCATCTGAACGGCTCATCACACGGAGCAGATAACCCGTGAAAATCGTTACCAAAAGATTGGACAACACTGTGTAGTAAAGGAGCATACCAAAGCCACCGTGCTTGGTAATCTCCAAATAAACTCCTGTAAATGCCGCTAAGAACAAGAGGACACGACTATAAAAGATAAATTTATAATTCAGTTTCATGGCTAGATTTTCTTAACAAATTCTGACTTGAGTTTCATAGCTCCAAAACCATCAATCTTACAGTCGATGTTGTGGTCACCTTCTACGATACGGATATTTTTAACGCGAGTTCCTTGTTTCAAATCCTTTGGCGCACCTTTTACTTTCAAGTCCTTGATTAAGGTTACAGTATCGCCGTCAGCCAATTTATTTCCATTGGCATCGATAGCAACAACACCTTCTTCTACTTCTGCAACTTCTGCAGGATTCCACTCATAGGCACACTCTGGGCAGACCAAGAGACTTCCGTCTTCGTAGACATATTCTGAATTACATTTTGGGCAATTTGGTAAGTTGTTCATAAGTCCTCCTTAAACTAACAATTATTCTTTAAAATTCATATGTTATTGAACAGCAACTATTATACCGTAAAATCCTACTTTTGACAATGTGTCCTAAGTCCAGCAAACAAAAAAATCATGCAACTGTTTACAGTTACATGACTTTTAAAAGATGATTGGTCATGGGCACTTATCAAGCACCTCATGATAAAAGGGGTAGCAACTATATTTTACAAACCAGGAGCTTGTCCAAGTTCTGCTGCAAGCATCCAAACTGTTTTCTCAAGTTCAGCCTTAGCACCAACAAAGATATCGTTTGTAACATCATCGCCTTCTTCATCAGTCACATCCAAAGCATTTTGGAAAAGAGCGATGAGGTAGCGATAAATCGCTAGAACACGTTCCAAGCTTTCTTCAACGTTACGGAATTCTCCTTCTTCTTCTTCGATTTCACTGTGTTGAAGGAATTCTGTCAAAGTTGAGTAAGGTTTGCCGCCAAGGGTGATCAAACGTTCGCTGATTTCGTCAAGATAGCCATCAAGGCTGTCCATGTATTCATCCATTTTTGGATGCCATACGAGGAAACCACGACCACGCATATACCAGTGAACTTGGTGAAGGGCAATGTGAGCCACATACAAGTCTGCTACTGCTTGGTTCAATACTTCCTTTGTTTTTGCCAATGCTACTGGCGCTGTTTTAGATAATGTTGTTACGTCTTTTACTGCTTCTTTTTTCAATTCAACCATATTGATCACCTCATAATATTATTTTTGCAACCATATTTATTGATTACTATCTCAGTATACTACTCCTAGTAGACAAAAGCAAGAAAATTAACCCATATTAAAAAAGTTGTAATTGACTGATAATTTAAGAAAAATATACAGTCTTTAAAAAAAAAGACAGTCTTAGCAGACTGTCTGGAATAACTGAGATTATTTTACAAAATCAAGCAATGCCAAGAAGCTTTCAGCTTCAAGTGACGCACCACCAACAAGGGCACCGTCAACGTCTGGGCAAGCCATGTATGAAGCAACGTTTTCAGGTTTAACAGAACCACCGTATTGAACACGAACTTTGTCCGCAACTTCTTGACCAAAGTCTGCAGCTACAACGTCACGAACGACTTTACACATTTTTTGTGCATCGTCTTGTGAAGCTGATTTACCAGTACCGATAGCCCAGATTGGCTCATAAGCGATAACGGATGCAGCAACTTGTTCAGCTGTCAATCCAGCCAATGCAGCAGATACTTGAGCACCTACGAATTCAGCAGCTTTACCAGCTTCGTAAGTTTCAAGTGACTCACCACAACAGATGATTGGAAGCATACCGTTTGCAAAGATTGCTTTTGCTTTTTTGTTGATATCTTCGTCAGTTTCATGGAAGTAGTCACGACGTTCTGAGTGACCGATAACAACGTAGTCAGTACCGATTTCTTTCAAAACTTGTGGGCTAGTTTCACCAGTGAAAGCACCTGCATTTTCAAAGTAGCAGTTTTGAGCAGCAACTTTAAGGTTAGTTCCTTTAGCAGCAGCAAGAACAGTTGTCAAGTCAAGTGCAGGAACTGCGATACCTGCTTCAACAAGGTCTGATGAAGGAAGTTTTGATGCAACGGCTTCAACGAATGCTTTTGCTTCTTCTGGATTTTTGTTCATTTTCCAGTTACCAGCGATAAATGGTTTACGTGACATTTCACATACCTCTTTTTTCATTTTATTTTCTATTATTTTATCATATTTATAAGGAGCTTGCAAACCTTACTCTAATTTTCAAGATTTTTCAAGCGACTAATCTTGCCACAAATTCATGGCATCGAGGAAATCAGCCGAAGCCTGAACTTGTTTGGGATTGTTGACTTCTCGCTCTGCTCGTTTGGCCTCTACCTGAGTCACAGACTGAATACCTTCATGGCGCCAGTTTCGTAGGATTGCCTGAATATATTTCCAGTTTGGCTTGCCATTGAGAACGGCCTCTCGGAGAGCTTCCTTGATCAAATCCGCCTTAACTCCGTCTTCTTTGACAGTCTTAGAAAGGTCTTCGATTTCAAATGGTGTTAATAAGCGTCCCAATTCCTGCTGAAAAGTTTCAACCAGATCCTTCAACTGATTCTGCGGGTTTGGGGCAGTTGCAGATGGAGTTTGTCTATCTAGCAAGCTATCCAAGCGTTCAAAAGCCAAACTAGCATCAAAAATCAGCTCAATTTCCCCATTTAGTTCAATGGTCCGATATTGTAGCAAACCATTTTCTGTCAAATTCGAAATAGATTGGTTGACATCTGCCACCTCTTTCCCAATGATTTCAGCAATCTGACTAGGTGAAACATCTCCTAAGGCTGTGGTATTTTGTAAATAGAAAAATTGCCAGACCAGAAAATCTTCGCTGGAAGGAAAGAGTTCCTTAAAATGCAAGAGCAGGGCACTTGGCAAAACCAAGTTCCCTGATTTAAAAGCGTCAAAATATGTCATAATTCCTCTTATAAATATCCAAATTCAGCCGCATCATCCTCTACCTTTCTCCAGTCAAAAGGGGTTTCTTGATAAACTGCATAGTTTACCCAATTGCTGAAAAAGAGAGCAGCTGATGAAGACCAACAGAGACAGGGCGTCTCATTTACATCATCATTTTTAAAGTAGTTCTCTGGGATATGAGGGTCGAGTCCCGCCTCATAATCACGAAAATA
>NZ_KQ970235.1:312428-320458 GCF_001579025.1 Streptococcus oralis | reverse complement strand
CCAAAGTGTCACGATCGTACTCCAAATGACCAAAACTATAAATTTCACGCAAATCTCGACTAGCTAGAATGGAAACCCCAACCTCAGGACCTTCTGACAGAATCTCCAGATTGGTCTTGTTTAAGATTTCTTCTTTTAAAATCTCCGTATGACGAGAATGAGGAGCAACATAGCGATCATCAAAACCTCTAAAAAGAAGGTGCCCTTCTTTCAAGGTATCCTGTGGATAAATACCTGATAGTTTTCGATCCATCTGGTGCTTTTCAACGCCATAGCGAACATAAAGACCTGCTTGTGCTCCCCAACAGATATGGAGAGTTGAAAAGACATGCGTCTTGGACCATTCGATGACCTGCTTGAATTCCGCCCAGTAGTCCACCTCTTCAAAAGGCAAATGCTCCACTGGTGCTCCTGTAATAATCATTCCATCAAAAAAGTCATCCTTGACCTCTGAAAAGGTCTTATAGAATGTTTCCATATGTTCGGCACGAGTTGTCTTGGAACGATGTGTTTCCATATATAAGAAATCAATATCTAATTGCAAAGGGGTATTCGCCAAATGCCGTAAGAGTTGCGTTTCTGTTACCATCTTTTGAGGCATGAGATTTAAAATCAAAATCTTCAAGGGGCGAATATCCTGATGAGCGGCCCGTTGGTCGTCCATAACAAAGATATTTTCTGTCCTTAAAATCTCCACAGCTGGTAATTTTTTATCAATTCGAATCGGCATAATACCCTCCTAACAGTTCTCTATTTCGGGAATGATGTTGTCTGTTTGAAAGTAAAAACCTCCAAATACTTCTTCCCTTTATTATACTGTATGAAGATATAGTTTTCAATTATAGTTTTTCTCTAACTAGCTATAGTTAATTTATATAGCAGATGAAGAGAAAACAGCCCCAAGGACTGTTTTTCATTAATAATGCATAAGTACCTTGTAATCGTAATCTCCGATTTTTTCACGGCCTTTAAGCTCATCCAACTCGATCAAGAAAGCACAACCGGCTACAACTCCACCAAGTCTTTCAATCATCTCAATTGTTGCCTTGACAGTTCCACCTGTTGCCAAGAGATCATCTACGATGAGAACGCGTTGGCCTGGCTTAATTGCATCAGCATGCATGGTCAAGGTATCAATACCGTACTCCTTCTCATAGTCAGCAGAAATGACTTCACGTGGCAATTTCCCTGGTTTACGAACAGGTGCAAATCCAATTCCTAGCTCAAAAGCAACTGGGCAGCCAACAATAAATCCACGAGCCTCTGGGCCCACGATCATGTCGATCTTCTTGTCTGTTGCATACTGAACAATTTCACGAACAGCGTAGCTATAAGCATTTCCATCTGCCATCAAAGGGCTGATATCACGGAAGGTAATACCTTCCTTAGGATAATTTTCAATCGTTGCGATATAATCTTTTAAATTCATCTTTTTCTTTCTTTCAAAGTTTTTTACTCTCTATTATAGCATATTTTTTAAGAAAGAAAAAAGGAAAATGTTAACTTCAATAATTATCTAACGATTTGACGATTTATAACTAGCCATAGCAATAAAGCCCAATTTCTGTTTATTCTTAGCAAACATTTTATACATAGTTAAAAACTGCTTTCTATTCTCCTTTTTACAAGCATTTACGCAAATTTTCAAAGTTCCTAGCCAACCTTCGTCATAAATCATACCTGATAATTTCATTAATGTCATTTCACCAGTCAATACTTTCACATCACGATAACCTGATTCTATCATCACCTGTTCCCAAGCATCTTGAGTTAAAGGACCTACATTTACATGAATTGCTTGTGACAATTCCTGTCTGACAGACTCTTTAGCTTCCTTAAGAAGCACATCATGTGTCAAAAGAAGACCTTCAGGTTTTAAAACCCTTAGATATTCCATTACACATTTTTTCTTAGCTTGATCGGCTTGCATAGTCAGCATAGCTTCATTTATAACAATATCAAAACTAGCATCTTCATAAGGAAGTTTCATTGCATTTGCTCTTTCAAATCTGATCAAATGACCAACACCTGCCGTTTCAGCAGATTTTTTAGCCACTTCTAAGGCTTGTCCATCCATATCAACAGCAGTTATCTTACAACCAAAACGCTGTGCCAACTCAATTGCTGTAGTTCCCCTATTGCACGCAACTTCTAGTATTCTCTTTTCTTTTGAAAATTCTCCTTCTGCAATTAACCAATCTGTAGCACGTTTTCCTCCTGGACGTAAGCGTTTTTTCCCCAGTTTTGCTAAAAACTTATGACCTGCTTCTGACATTTGAACACCTCTATTTTTTCTTCATTATAACATAAAATTATATTATCTGACAATTCTAATCTATTATTTGATAAACTAGAATCAAAAGCATACAAGCTACCATGACTATAGCATAAATCTATTAATCACCTCTCTAGTTCGAATTCAATTGCTCACGTAGTTTACGCATATAGGTTACAACTACATATTTGTACTTTAGAGTTGCTGGCCTCCTTATCCGCTATATACGCTTTACTATCACGTGCCTATTCGTATAGCCAAGATTTCTCTATCTCTTTCTCAGCCGATTCTCATTTCCAACGTCAGACTTAAACAGTCTATCCTAATGCCGTTCGATCAGCTACTCACAATAGTCAGGCTTGGGAATCACTTTTGGGTTTACTAGTATATGGTACCCACAGAGGATTTACACCTCAGATGAACGGAATGTCCGTCGTACCTAAAAAAACGAGCACATTCGTACTCGTTTTTAAAAATCTGTTAATTAAAGTGAGTTTACGTCAACCTTGATACCAACACCTTGAGTAGTTGTGATTGTCAAGTTTGTTACGTAAGTTCCTTTAGCTGTAGCTGGTTTTGCTTTTTGAATTGTTTCGTTGAAAGCTTTAAAGTTTTCAACCAATTTTTCAGCTTCAAATGATACTTTACCGATGATTGCTTGAACGTTACCTGCACGGTCAGCACGGTAAGTAATTTTACCACCTTTAGACTCTTCAACTGCTTTAGCAACATCCATTGTTACAGTACCAGTTTTAGGGTTTGGCATCAAGTTACGTGGTCCAAGGACACGTCCAAGACGTCCAACAAGAGCCATCATGTCAGGTGTAGCGATAACTACGTCGAAGTCCAACCAACCGTCGTTGATTTTCGCAACAAGGTCATCTTCACCAACAAAGTCTGCACCTGCAGCTTTTGCTTCTTCAGCTTTTGCACCACGTGCGAAAACAAGAACGCGTGAAGTTTTACCAGTACCGTTTGGCAATACCATTGCTCCACGGATTTGTTGGTCAGCTTTTTTAACATCGATGTTCAAGTTGTAAGCAACTTCTACAGTTGCGTCAAATTTTGCAAAGTTAGTTTCTTTTGCAAGTGCTACAGCTTCTTCTACACTGTATGCTTTTGTGCTGTCGATTTTTTCAAGAGCAGCACGAAGTTGTTTGCTTTTTTTAGCCATTTTCTATTCTCCTTGTAAGTGGTTCAATCGATTTTCATCTCCCACGTCACTTCTCGAAATGATGAAGTCTTGCGGGTATTCAGTCTATTAATTTTCTTTTCCTACTTCCTTAAGTTCCTTTACTGTACCCAAGTACAAGCGTCAGTCACTGGCCTAGTATGAAAAGCAACTAATAGACTGCTGTGAGATTTTCTACTGTGTTATTGATTAGTCAACAACAGTGAATCCCATAGAACGAGCAGTACCTTCGATCATACGCATTGCAGACTCAATGTTTGCTGCGTTCAAATCTGGCATCTTAGTTTCTGCAATTTCTTGTACTTGTGCACGAGTAACTGTAGCAACTTTAGTTTTGTTAGGTGTACCTGATCCTTTTTCAACACCTGCAGCTTTTTTCAAAAGAACAGCAGCTGGTGGTGTTTTTGTAACGAAAGTAAATGATTTGTCTTCGTATACTGAGATAACAACTGGAATGATCATACCAGCTTGGTCAGCTGTACGAGCGTTGAACTCTTTTGTGAATCCCATGATGTTGATACCAGCTTGACCAAGAGCAGGTCCAACCGGTGGAGCTGGTGTAGCTTTACCAGCAGGGATTTGCAATTTTACAAGTTTTTCGACTTTTTTAGCCATTTTTAAATCCTCCTTTGTGGTTTTGGCGGTAATGTAAGTTTTTTACCTCCCACAAGTATGCTTTACACATACCTTTCCATTATACACTATTTATCTAAAAATGCAATAGAAAAATTACTTTTTTAATCGACGTAATCGCCGCCTTCAAAGCCATAGTACTCTTCCAAACTGAGGCCACTTGCAGCAATTTCTTTGGCTTCTTTTCCAACGTAGCGAAGATGCCATTCTTCTGCCATGTAGCCAGTCTCTTTTTCCTTGCCTTTGAGATAGCGAACGACAAAGCCATAGTCAGCCGCATGATCCAAGAGCCACTGGGCTGCCTTTTCTTCAGTAACTAAATCACCATCTGTCCCAATAAGGTCAAAAGCAAGACCCGTCTGGTGTTCACTGTAACCTGGGCGTGCTGAGTAGCGATCTGCTGCTTCCTTGCCATCTTGATTGACATAGTCTTGATAAAGTTTGGTTTGGGTTTCATAACTTCTAAAACCACTGTAGTGATCGCTGATTGGGTAGCCAGCTGCTTGCATTGCTGCAATGAGCTTCAGCAACTCTGCTTTAGCTGTTGGATTTTCTCCTGGATTATAGTCTTTTGACAAAGGATAGTGCTTATTAGCTATGACGATTTCATCGTACTTCCCTTGAATACTATAGTAGTCTCCCTTATTGACAACTTCTGCCTTCTTCTGACTAGAGGCTTGAGATTTGCTCCCTACAGTTCCTTCAGGTTGACTAGATTGTTCCGTTTTTTGAGTGTTTTCTTCATTTTTAGGTTTTTCTTGAGAACATGCTGCTAGGGTTACTGCCAGCAAACCGGATAAAACGATGTATCTTTTTTTCATTTTTTCTTCCTCTCTTAGACCATGTACTTCTCTAATTCATCGGATAAGGCTTTAATCATTTGTTCCAACTCATGGGATTTCACTTGGCAATCTTCTGCCGCCATTTCTTCCCAGGGCACCCACCAGACTGGACCACGGCCATTCAATCCATGACCCCTCATATCACCTGACCGTCTTGGAAAGAGATGCCAGTGAGCGTGGGCATCTCCATTTCCTAGAAGTTCAATGTTCATCTTTTCAGCTTTAAACGTTTTGGCAACAGCTTCTTGGACCAAACTCATTTCCTCTAGAAAACGAAGTTTTACAGAAGTCTCCATATGGTGGAGTTCTGTGATATGCTCTTTTGCCAGAAATAAGGTATAGCCCTCAAAGTATTGGTGGTCTCCAATAACAACATAGCCTGTTTCTAGTTCTTTTACAAAGTAGGGATTTTCTCCTGCCTTGATCCATTCAATTCTTTGACAAATCAAACACATATTAGTCTACCAATGCGCTCTTGAGATAGGCATCGACCATACGCTCAGTCGCCACTACTGAATCAATATGTGTTCGTTCGTAAGAGTGACTTGACTCAATACCAGCTCCAAGGAGGGCATGCTTGACCTCGGCTCCTGCAGACATAGCTGCCGAAGCATCCGAACCGTAAAATGGATAAATGTCGAGCTTAAATGGAATATCTTGCTCCTTTGCCAAAGCCACTAAATGTTGACGGAAGTCGTAGTGATAGGGACCTGAAGCGTCCTTGACACAGATAGAAACTGTATACTCATCCGTCTGCTGGTCATCGCCCATAGCTCCCATATCCACAGCTAGATATTCCACTACCTGAGCTGGAATATTGGAGTTTGCACCGTGACCCACCTCTTCAAAGACTGAAAAAGCAAAATGAGTTGTTACTGGCAATTCAAGCCCCTCTTCCTTATAAACACGAAGAAGATTGAGCAAAATCGCTGCGCTGACTTTGTCGTCCAAGTGACGAGACTTGATAAAACCAGTCTCTGTCACGACAGTTCGCGGATCAAAACTGATAAAATCACCGACCTCGATGCCCAAGGCGCGGGTTTCTTTTTCATTGGTTACTTTTGCATCCAAACGCACTTCCATATTGTCCTGCGTACGTTCTGCAGTTCCCGCATCTTTGTAGACATGGCAAGAAGTTTGATGGATGAGAATAGTCCCAGATACCTTTTGACCAGTGCTAGCTACATGAACCGTACAGTTCTCCCCTTCAATCATGTTCCAAGGGAAACCACCGATGCGATCCAATTTGAGACGGCCATCCGGTTTGACTGCACGAACAATAGCACCTAGCGTATCCACATGGGCAGTCACATAACGTTGTTGCTCATCATTTTGACCTTTAATGGTCACATTGACACCGCCCTTAGCTGTACGAACAGGCTGGTAACCAAATTTCTCTAAAGTATGGACTAGATAGTCTGAGATCTCACGAGTAAAGCCTGTTGGAGATGCAATTGCGGTTAGTTCTTTGATATAGTTTATAGTCTGATTCATTTCTTCACCTCTTTCCTACCATTATAACATTTTTCTAGTCAGACTCCTTCTCAAAAGGAGAAAAACTGTGTTTAGTTGCTTTCACTATAGATCCATGTTATAATACAAATACTTTGATTATGAAAGGAAAGTAAAAAATATGAAATCATACTTTAAAGTATCACTAGCCCTTGTGGCTTCACTTGTTCTCCTGCTCGGATGTTCCAAACAAGCATCAACACCTACCAACAGCAGTACCAAAGAAGACACAACAACTCAGTCAAGTGAGAGCAAACAAAGCACTGAACAATCATCTGAAAAGAAAGAAACAACTAAAACACATACCTTTGTAAACAAAAATAATTCTGGAATCACTTCTACCTTGGTTTATACTGTAGAGGGGGACAATGTTATCAAGCAATCAGCTAATAATATTGCTGATCCTGAAATCCTTGGTGCAA
The DNA here is from genome assembly GCF_001579025.1 of Streptococcus oralis. GTDB lineage: Bacteria > Bacillota > Bacilli > Lactobacillales > Streptococcaceae > Streptococcus > Streptococcus oralis_X. Next base: position 313,582 of record NZ_KQ970235.1, on the reverse strand, counting down.
CTCCAGAAGATGTCAAGAGTTTTATTGAAGAAAAGTACAAAGGTTATAATGGACTCAAAGGTGTTAAACAAACGATTGAAATCAAAGATGGAAAAGTTGTTCAAGATCTCGAAGTAGACTTCTCAGTTGCAAGCATTAGCGAACTTAGAAAAGCACTTCCTGAAGAATATTCTGGTATCGGCAATCGTATCAGTTTCTCAAACTCTAAAAAAGCACTGGAAAAAATGGGATTCACAGAAAAGACAAACTAATCTCCTAAAATTTCATATAGACTAGTGTAGGTCCACCCCAAAAGTTAGACACAACTCTGACTCTTGGGGTATTTTATTACATCCCTAATCGATGAGTCCAATAGATTCCTCCCAATCCCATAAAAAGTACATTTAAAACTTCACACCATTATAAAGCCATACGATAAAAGATATTTGAAACAGATAGAGACAAAACTTTAATCGTCAGACTAGTTTCTGTTCATTGGAATGTCAGTTCAGATAAAAGGGTAGGTCTAGTTGATTTTGTAGTAGAATCATGTTATAATACAAAATACTTTGATTATGAAAGGAAATTCTATGAAAACTCTTGTTAAAACTTCACTTGCCCTAGTGGCTTCACTTGTCCTCCTGCTCGGATGCTCCAAACAAGCATCTACACCTGCTAGCAGCAGTACCAAAGAAGACAAAACAACTCAGTCAAGCGAGACCAAACAAAGCAGTCAACAATCATCTGAAAAGAAAGATGAGACAAAAACCCACACATTTGTCCACAATAGCAAACCTGGAATTCATTCTACCTTGACTTATACTGTGAAGGGAGATGACGTTGTAAAACAAACTGTTCATAATGTACTTGACCCTGAAAAACTTAATAATACCGCGGAAGGTATTAAGGAAATTGTTGACGATACTTATAAAGGTTATGAAGGGGTCAAAGGGGTTACACAAAAAGTTGAAATTCAAGACGAAAAAGTTATCCAAAACATCGAGGTTGACATGACTGTCGCGAGTCTTGACGAATTGAAAAAAGCAATGCCGAACGAATATTCTGGTATTGGAAACCGTGTAAGCTTTGCTGCTTCGAAAAAAATGCTTAAAGACGCTGGTTATACCGAACAAACCAACTAATGAGTCGTGCTCATACAAAAAAAATTCTGTCGT